>NZ_JNNN01000079.1:0-89221 GCF_000735635.1 Massilia sp. LC238
CGACACGCGCCAGCCACGGTTTGAAGCTTGCCGCCTGCATTGCCACCTCCACTGTCGATCGGACAGTGGTTTGACATCGGTTCAGCTCAACAGTTCAAGATCTCCAACACCTAACGGTGACAGCGCCATTATAAAGAGCGCGGCTGCGCTGCAGCGACAGCGCCTCGCGCATGCGCTGGCGCAGGCTGCCTGCCGAGACCGGCTTGGCGTAGTGGGCATCGGCCACGCCGGAACGCAGCGCCGCGTCGATCTCGGCCAGGTCCTGCTGCCCGGTCAGCATCAGCCGCACGGTGCGCGGATGGCGCGCGGCGACCTGGGCCAGCACCTCGGTGCCGCGCATGCCGGGCATGGCCTGGTCGCACAGGATGACCTCGACCGGCTCGCACTCGAGCAGGGCCAGGGCCTCGGGGCCGGAGCCTGCACTCAGCACGCGCACCGGCTCGTCGCCGAGCATGTCGGCCAGCACGGCCAGCATGAAGGGATCGTCGTCGACCAGCAGGATGGTCGGCTGGGCGGCCTGCGCCTGCGGGACGGCCGCCGGCGCCGGGACAGGCGCCTGGGCCGGCGCGGCGGAAACGCCATGCGCGGGTGCGGCGGCAGGCAGGAAGGCTTCGAGTTCCGCCACGAAGCTCTCCGGTTCGATCGGCTTGCTGATGTAGCCGTCGAAGCCGGCGGCCAGCACCTTCTCGCGGTCGCCGGCCATCGCCAGCGCCGTCACGGCCAGCACCGGCGCCCTGGCAAGGGCGGGCTCCGCCTTGAGTGCGGCCAGCACCGAAAAGCCGTCCATGCCGGGCAGGTTGACGTCGCAGGCCACCAGGTCGGGCGGCGCGGCGCGGGCGCAAGCAATGCCGCGCGGGCCGTCAGGGGCGCTGACGGCATGGTGTCCATAGGCGGTGAGCAGAAACGCCATCAGCTCGACGTTGGCGGGATTGTCTTCGATGATCAGGATGCGGGCCAAGTTCGGCGCTCCAGTTGAGGCGTTGCGCTTACTGTAACACGGCGCCCGTCAATACAGCCAGTCCCGGATGCGCTAGACGCTTGCCCGTTGCGCCGCCAGGCCCTGGCGGGCGATCTCCTCCATCACGGCGTCGAGCACGCGTGGATTGCGGCCCAGCGCGACATGGCCGACGCCGCCGAAGGCCAGGTTGCGCGCGCCCGGCAGCTCGCTCGAGGTCTGGGGCGCAATGATGTTGTCGTGATGGGAGTAGATCGAGGTGACCAGGGCGCGCGCCCCCGCGTCCTCGTTTGCGGCGAGCGTGCGCAGCCAGGCGCATTCGGGCGGTTCGGCGCGCGCGGCCCGGCGCATCTGGGCCGCGTTCAGGCCGAGGCCGAAGGCGGCCAGGCAGGTGCCGTGGTGCGGCGTGCCGAGCGTGATCAGGCGCGCCACCCGCTGCGTACCGCAGGCGCGCATCCAGGCCCGCGCCACCAGCCCGCCCATGCTGTGCGCGACGATGATCACCTGGTCCGCGCCGGTCGCCGTTCTCAGTGCCTCGACCGCGCGCTCGACCAGCGGCGCATAGCCGTCGATGTCGCCGGTAATCGGCTCGAGGTCGACCGAGGCGTGGCTGATGCCGGCGGCGTCGAGGCGCGGCACCAGGTGCGCCCAGTAGCCGCTGTTGCAGCCATAGCCGTGCAGCAGCAGGACCGGCGGCATTCGTGAACCCGGATGGATGCGGGTGCGGGCGCTGGCGCGCGGCATGGTCCACGAGGACTGCAGCATGCTGGCGCTGAACTCTTCCAGGAACATGCGCACGCGCGCCGTGAAGCCGAGCCGGTACTCGCCGGGCGTGGGGCTGGCGAAGCGCGCGCTCATGAAGAAGTTGTTGAGGTTGATGAAGAGGCGCACCAGCACAACGCTGCCCAGGCCCAGGGCCAGGGCCTGCCAGCGGCTGGCGCCGAAGATCTCGACGGCGGCCAGGCCGATGCCCAGCGCGGCGAGCGCCTGGATCAGGAGCAGCAACTGGAGCAGGCGGCGCGCGCTCATGGTCCTGCCCTCATGCGGCCAGCCGGGCCGCCGGCCTGCCGGTGAGCGATGCGGCAAGGCCGCTCGCCAGCCTGGCGCTGAACCCATAGATCGTCAGTTGCGGATTGGCGCCGAGCGAGGTCGGGAACAGCGAGCCGTCGTGCACCGACAGGTTGGCCAGGCCGCGGTAGCGGCCCTCCGGCGTGGTGACGCCAAGGCGCTCGTCGCCCGACATCGCGCAGCCGCCCATCACGTGGGCCGAGGCCACGCGCGTGAGCTGCAGCCCCTGCGGCAGGGCCGCGATGGCGGCCTTCGCCTCGCGCCAGGAAGTGTAGCGGCGCGCCATCTCGTGGGCCGGCTGCACGCCGCTGGCGCCGGCGGCGAACTGGATCTCGGCCATCGTGAGCAGCGCGCGGCGCGCGCCATCCCACAGATAACTGCTCATCGGATAGTCGAGTTCCGGGCTGCCGTCGCCGCGCAGGCGCACGCTGCCGCCCGGCGCGCCCTCGTGGAAGCCGTCGCGCAGCAGGGCCAGCATGCCCGCCAGGTGCGGGAAGTCGCGCATCAGGGCGGCGTGGCTCTCGCCGAAACCGTTCATGGTGGTGGCCAGCAGCAGCGGATGCAGTGGCGGCGCTTCCAGCTTGTAGCCGATCGGGCCGTCCATGGGGCCCGCCAGGTAGTGGTCGGAATACACGGTCTGCGGCGCGCCGGCCCAGGCTTCCACGCGCTGCGGGAAAAAGGCGGCCGAGATGATGGTCGGGTGCAGGAAGGTGCGCCGGCCCAGCTGGCCGCTGGGGTCGGGAGCCTTCGAGCGCAGCAGCAGCGCGGGCGAATTGATCGCGCCGCCCGCCACCACGAAATGGCGTGCGCGCAGGCGCAGCACCCGCCCGGTGGGCAGGACGCCGGGCCCATCGAGGGCCTGGCACAGGAGCTCCTCGATCCGCTCGCCCTGGATCATGAAGCGCTGCGCGCGGGCGCGCGTGACGAGCAGCGCGCCCTGCTCCAGCGCGGCCGGGATGGTCGTCACCAGCATCGACTGCTTGGCATTGGTCGGGCAGCCCATGCCGCAGTAGCCGAGGTTCCAGCAGCCGTTGACGTTACGGCGGATCAGGCCTGTGGGAATACCGAGCTTCTCGGCGCCGCGGCGCAGGACCGCGTTGTTCTCGTTGGGCGCACCCGGCCAGTCGGCGATGTGCAGGCGCGCCTCCATCATCGCGAACCAGGGCGCCAGCGCGTCCGGCGTGCTGTCGGGCAGCGCGTAGTGGCGGCGCCACCAGTCGAGGGTGGCGGGCGGGGTGCGGAAGCTCGAGGTCCAGTTGACCACCGTGGAGCCGCCCACGGTGCGGCCCTGCAGGATGTTGATGCCCTTGTCGACGGTCTTGCGCGCGGCCGATTCCTGGTACAGCGCAGGATAGGCCTCGGCTTCGCGCATCCTGAAGTCGCGCGAGGATGTCAGTGCGCCCT
This sequence comes from Massilia sp. LC238, assembly GCF_000735635.1. Lineage (NCBI taxonomy): Bacteria > Pseudomonadati > Pseudomonadota > Betaproteobacteria > Burkholderiales > Oxalobacteraceae > Massilia > Massilia sp. LC238. The sequence continues at coordinate 3,428 of NZ_JNNN01000079.1, forward strand.
CTTCCACCACGATGACCGACAGGCCCGAGCGCGCCAGGATCTCGGCCGTGACGCCGCCGCCGGCGCCGCTGCCGACGATGACGACGTCGGCCTCGAAGCTGCGGTCCTGCGCCAGCGTCGCGGCGTCGACGATCTTCCAGCCCTTGGCGATGCCGGCCGCGATCGGGTCCGCGACGATCGGCGTGTTCACGCCAGCTCCTTCATCGGGCCGGGATAGCCGATGGCCGCCCAGCTGGCCGGCTGCGCATACCAGGCGCCGAGCACCAGGTCGTGCAGCGCGTGGTAGGCACTGCGCAGCAGGCCGAGGCGGTGCAGGCGCCAGTCCTCCAGGCAAGCGCTCACCTCGTCGACACGCGCTCCTTCCCAACCGCCCGCGATGCCAGTCAGCAGGCGGCGCGCGGGTGCCAGCGCGAGCAGGCCGAACAGGTCCTGGACTTCCTTCTGGGTGCCGGGAGGCAGGCCGAGGATGGCCTGGTGGACGCCGTCGATGGTCCTGGTGAGCGCAGCCTCACGGCCGGCATCCTGGGGCAGCGCGCCGGCCAGGATCGCCGGCAGGATCGCATGCAGGGCCGCACGCGCTTCGCCGTCCAGTGCGAAGCGGTGTGGCGTGCCGCTGTACCTGGCGCGGTAGAACGCGCCGCCGGCCGCCAGCGCGAGCGCGGCCAGGCCGCCGGCTTTCAGGAAAGTCCGTCGTGATGTCCCCATCTATCTGTCCCAGGAATGCCTCTTGTCTTTTGGCTAGTGTACGCCAAAGGGAACACCCTTCGGAGCCGGAAACTAGAGGGGGAACTCCAGGACGCGCCGAGCGGACAAGCCGGTCATGATGGTGCATCGTCCTTCTTCGCCATGAAGACGAAATGCGAGCGCAATGGCGGCAGCAGCGTGGCGAGCGTCTCCGGCACCAGGTGCGGGGCCTTGGCCAGCATGCGCGCCAGTGGCGGCGCCAGCAGCAAGGTCCGGTAGTGGCGCTCGCGCGCCGGCCACAGGCGGTCGAGCTCGGCCCGGGTGAGCCGGCGCACATTGCGGTTACGTGGATTGTTATAGCGGAAGTCGAAGATCATGCACCAGCCGCCGGGCCGCAGGATACGCCACATGTGCGCGGCAAGTGCCTGGCGCGCGTCGTCGGCCAGGACCGACGAGAACACCGTGTGGGCGCTGATCAAGTCTGCACTGCCGTCCGGTATGGGCTCGAGTCCGCCGAGATGCCAGTGCACGCCCTGTGCCGTGTTGCGGCGCGCCGCATCCAATCGTTCGGCCAACAGCTCGGTGCCGGTCAGGTTGGCCGGGTTCGCTCCCCAGTCGATCAGCTGGCGCAGGAAAGCGCCGGTGCCGCAACCGACGTCCAGCACCCTCAGCGCCGCCAGGTCGCGCCCGACGGTTCTGCGCAGCATGGCGCCGAAGCCCGTCGAACAGTCCAGGCTCTGTCGCAGGAAGTCGGGGCGCAGCCGTTCGTAGCGCGGCAGCGCGCCGCCGCCACTCCACTGCCGATACGTTCGTACGATGCGTTCGTGCTCGAGCTCGTTTTTCATGCTGCCTCCCGACCGGTCGGTGCCTTTGTCCACGATTTTCAGCAATGGTGCGGCACGAAACTTGCGCAGTAGCAGCCTTGACGCCGATCGGACGGCGTCTTTACAAAGCTTTACACGACACGTCGGGTGCAAAGGAAATTTGCATCCCGGACCCGGCAGGCAAATATTCTTTGCACGCTATTTCTTGGGCTTCTGCTCGATGATCGCGCGCGCGATCCCGCGCAGGATGTTGACTTCCTCGGTCTCGAGCCCGGTGCGCGAGAACAGGCGCTTCAGGCGCGGCATCAGCTTCTTCGGGTTGTTCGCGTTGAGGAAGCCGATCGCCACCAGCGCTTCTTCGAGGTGGGCGTACATGCCGTCGATCTGCGCCATGCTGGCGGCGTCGCCGTGAAAGCCCACGCCGCGTTCCTCGACGGTGTCGCCAGTCGCCGCAAGCCGGCATTCGTAGGCCAGCACCTGGGCCGCCTGAGACAAGTTGAGCGAGGAATACTCCGGGTTCGAGGGAATGTTGATCAGCACGTTGCACTGCTGGACGATCTCGTTCGGCAGTCCGACCCGCTCGTTGCCCAACACCAGTGCGGGCCGCAACTCGCCCTGCCCCGCCGCGTGAGCCGCGAAGGCGCGCGGCGTCCACACCGGCGGCGAGAATTCGCGCAGGCGTGCCGACACAGCGGCGGCGAAATTGCAGCCGTCCAGCGCTTCGCCGATGCTGCCGACGATACGGGCATTGGCCAGCACGTCGCCCGCGCCGCTCGCGAACGCCACCGCCTCGGCATCGTTCAGCGGGTCCTCGCAGCGCGGCGACACCAGCACCAGTTCGCTGAATCCCATCGTCTTCATGGCGCGCGCCACCGAGCCGACATTGCCCGCGCGGCTGGTCTCGACCAGCACGAAACGGAGCCTTTTGAACAGAGATGTGTTGATTTCGGTCGGGTTCATTTAAAATAGCGCCATCGCGCGGTGCGGGCTGTTGTCATCCGGGGCTGGAAAGTCGTGGATTGTAACGGGTTCGGCACCGCTTTGCTCTTTGTCATTCTCTATTCAGCTGACCGTTCACGGCGCTCGACAGCGTGGTGGGCGTTCGCGTTTTTTCCACGGAAAGCCCATGCACCCAATGCTCAATACGGCCGTCAAGGCCGCCCGCCGCGCCGCCACCGTCATCAACCGCGCGTCCTTCGACCTCGATCGCATCACCATTTCTGAAAAAAATCACAACGATTTCGTCACCGACATCGACCAGGCGTCGGAACAGGCGATCGTGGAAACGCTGCTGAAGGCCTACCCGGACCACGCCATCCTGGCGGAGGAATCGGGCGCGTCGAAGAACCTGAATGACGAGAGCGAAAACGTGTGGATCATCGACCCGATCGACGGCACCACCAATTTCCTGCACGGCTACCCCAACTTCTGCATCTCGATCGCCCTGCAACAGAAAGGCGTGATCACCAACGCCCTGGTCTACGACCCGGTGCGCAACGACCTGTTCACCGCCACCAAGGGCGCCGGCGCCTACCTGAACGACAAGCGCATCCGCGTGAGCAGCAAGGACCGCATCGGCAAGGCCTTGCTGGCCTCGGGCCACGGTCCGGATCCGCGCGCGCTGGCCGAATACCTGCGCATGTACGAAACGGTCGCCTCGCGCTGCCACGGCGTGCGCAGCGGCGGTTCGGCCGCGCTGGAACTGGCCAACGTGGCCGCCGGCCGCATCGACGGTTATTTCGAGAAGGGCCTGAAGGTGTGGGACATCGCGGCGGGCGCCCTCTTGGTGACCGAAGCCGGCGGCATCGTCGGCGAATTCAACGGCGAATCGGACTACCTGCACAAGGGCGACATCATCGCCGCCGGCCCGAAGGTGTTCGGCGCCATGGTTCCGCTGCTGGCGGCCTTCGCCTAAGAACCTATCCCGGTAGGGAGGAGGAAGTTGATGGCGATGCATGGCAAGCGGGGGCAAGGTGCGAGGAGGCCGCATGGCTGGCCATGCAACGACGAGCAACGCAGCACCCGATTGTCAGGCGCGCCAGCAACGACTCATTCCCTACGGGGATAGGTTCTAAGCAGCGCTTAAAGGTCGGCTGCAGCGATTTCGCGTAGAATACGCCTTGTGGTTCCGGGTGCAGACAGTGCACCCGCTTCACCGGACGGAAAGTCCCGGTCAGAAACTTTCCATAGAGAAACAAGTCCTCTATAATCCCGGCTGCCAGCGCGGGTCTACCACGCGCGGCAGCGTCCGGCGTTCCCGCGGTTTGTACTGCGTCCCGCCTGCAATGACTAATCCGATTTGCCTGGACCGGCGCTGTGTTGCGCAGGCCACCTTTTTATAAAGAATCTATGTCATTTTCCACTCTCGGTTTGTCCGATGCGATCGTTCGCGCGGTAACTGAACAAGGCTACACCTCGCCGACCCCGATCCAGGCCCAGGCGATCCCCGCCGTCCTGAACGGCGGCGACCTGCTGGCCGGCGCCCAGACCGGCACCGGCAAGACCGCCGGCTTCACCCTGCCGATCCTGCAACTGCTCTCGTCGGACAAGACCGGCCAGGCGCTCAAGAACAAGACTGCCCCGCGCGCTATCCGCGCCCTGGTGCTGACCCCGACCCGCGAACTCGCGGCCCAGGTCGAGGAAAGCGTGCGCCTGTACGGCAAGTACACCAACCTGAACTCGGCCGTGATCTTCGGCGGCGTCGGCATCAACCCGCAGATCAAGCTGCTCAAGCAGGGCGTCGACGTGCTGGTCGCCACCCCGGGCCGCCTGCTCGACCACGCCGGCCAGGGCACCGTCGACCTGTCCAAGATCGAGATCCTGATCCTGGACGAAGCCGACCGCATGCTGGACATGGGCTTCATCCACGACATCAAGAAGGTGCTGGCGATCCTGCCGCCGAAGCGCCAGAACCTGCTGTTCTCGGCCACCTTCTCGGACGACATCAAGGCGCTGGCCGACAAGCTGCTGAACAACCCGCAGTCGATCGAAGTGGCGCGCCGCAACTCGACCGTGGAAGTGATCGCGCAAAAGATCCACCCGGTCGACCGCGACAAGAAGCACCCGATGCTGTCGCACCTGATCAAGGAAAACAGCTGGCACCAGGTGCTGGTGTTTACCCGCACCAAGCACGGCGCCAACAAGCTGGTGGAACAGCTGGGCAAGGACGGCATCGGCGCGATGGCGATCCACGGCAACAAGAGCCAGTCGGCGCGCACCAAGGCGCTGGCCGAGTTCAAGGACGGCAGCCTGCAGGTGCTGGTGGCCACCGACATCGCCGCACGCGGCATTGACATCGATCAGCTGCCGCACGTGGTCAACTACGACCTGCCGAACGTGCCGGAAGATTATGTGCACCGGATCGGCCGTACCGGCCGTGCCGGCGCCACCGGTGAAGCGGTCTCGCTGGTATGCGTGGACGAGCACCAGATGCTCAAGGACATCGAGAAGCTGATCAAGCAGACCCTGCCCCGCCACGTGATCCCGGGCTTCGAGCCGGACCCGACCGCGAAAGCACAGCCGATCCAGCTGCGCAGCGGCGCCCCGGGCCATGCGAACCGCGGTGGCGGTCGCCCAGGCGGCAACCGCGGCGGCCAGGGCCAGCCGCGCAGTGCCGGCGCCGGTGCCGGCAACGGTGGCGGCAATGGCGGCCGTCCGGCAGGCAATCGCCCGGCGGGCGCCAACGGCGGCAACCGCAATGGCAGCAGCGCCAGCCGCGGCCCGCGCAGCGGTTCCGCACCGCGCCGCGAGCGCTGATCGCACGGGCAGCGCTCGCTGCCCTGCCCGCTTTGCATGAAGGTCGGCGTCGACCACATCGACGCCGGCCTTTTTTCTCGCCAGGGCATGATAGTTGATTACTCAAGCACTTGCCAAGTGTCGCAAAGGAGTATATATTTGAGTAATCAACTTTATCTCAACAATTGGACACCGCCATGATCGACACGAACGACACTTCCGCTACCGCTGCTCCCCTCGACAGCCCCACCAGCGAGTTCTGCCTGCGCATGGCGCGTGCCTGGGCGGCGCTGTCGCGGCGCCTCGACAGTTCATTGGGCAGCCTGCACGGCATCAGTTTTGCCGACTACCAGTTGCTGCTGAGCCTGCAGCGAGCCCCGGGCGGGCGGCTGCGCCGGGTCGACCTGGCCGAGAAGCTGGGCCTGACGGCGTCCGGCGTCACCCGCTCGCTGCTGCCGCTGGAAAAGATCGGCCTGGTCGGCCGCCAGAGCGATCCGCGCGATGCCCGCGTCGGCTACGGCATCATCACGCCCACCGGGAGCGAACTGGTGCTCAATGCCGGCGTGGTGGTGCACAACGTCAGCCGCATGCTGCTCGGCGCGCCCTCGCGTGAGCAGATCGAGTCGACCTCGACCCTGCTGGCCCAGCTGGGCGGTAGTCAGTAAGCCGGGAGGCATGGGGCCGAATCGGCTAGGATAGCGGGATCGCCATCCACCGAAGCGCCGCATGCCGAGATTCGCCGCCAACCTGAGCCTGCTGTTCAACGAGCTCCCCTTCCTCGACCGCTTTGCCGCCGCACGCGCGGCCGGCTTCGATGCGGTCGAGTTCCTGTTTCCGTATGCCTTCGAGGCCGAGCAGATCGCCGCGCGCCTGCAGCGCTACGGACTGGAACTGGTGCTGCACAACCTGCCGGCCGGCGACTGGGCCGCCGGCGAGCGCGGCCTGGCCTGCGATCCGCGCCGCAGCGCGGAATTCCAGGACGGGGTCGACCTGGCCCTCGACTATGCGCTCGAGCTGGGCGTGCGCCGCCTGCACTGCCTGGCCGGCAGGATGCCGCCGAACCTCGGCCATGAACGGGCCCACGCCGCCTACGTCGCCAACCTGCGCCATGCGGCGGCGCGCTGCCGGGAGCACGGCATCAGCCTGCTGATCGAGCCGATCAACGACCGCGACATGCCCGGCTATTTCCTCACCGGCACGCGCCAGGCAATGGCGGTCATCGAGGAAGTCGGCGCCCCCAACCTGGGCCTGCAGTACGACATCTACCACATGCAGCGGATGGAGGGCGAGCTGGCCGAAACGATCCGCCGCCACTTCCCCCTGATCCGCCACGTCCAGCTGGCCGACGTGCCGGGCCGCCACCAGCCCGGCACCGGCGAGATCAATTTCCCCTTCCTGTTCGGCCTGCTGGACGAACTCGGCTACGAAGGATGGGTCGGCTGCGAATACCTGCCGCAGGGCGACACGCAGGCTTCGCTCGGCTGGCTGCACGAAGAACGCAAGCGTCATGCATCCTGGCTGGACAGGGCGTGAAGCTTCGGGCAGCATCGATGCTTTACCCGGCTTAAGGAGCCACGATGATCCAGGGATTGCGCACCGTAATTTACCCCGTCACCAATCTGGCCGAGGCCACCGCCTGGTATGAGCAGGTCCTCGGCAAGGCGCCCTATTTGAACGAAGTCTTCTACGTCGGCTTCGAGGTGGGCGGCTTCGAGCTGGGCCTGATCCCCGACGGCCAGCCGGGCAGCGCCGGCGCCACCGCCTACTGGGGCACGCAAGACATCGAGGCCGAGGTCGCGCGCCTGGCGAGCCTGGGGGCGGAAGTGGATGCGCCCGTGACCGACGTCGGCGGCGGCATCCGCGTCGCGACCGTGCGCGATCCCTACGGCAACCTGTTCGGCGTGATCCAGAATCCGCATTTCGACCGCAGCAAAGTCGAATAAGACGTGCATACCTGCTTGTGTAAGCTCAGGCACTTGACCGCCAGCAAGACTTTGCCGCGCGGAGTTTGAAACAATGGGGACTTTCGGGCCGCTCCCCCAGGCCAGAAAGGATCCCCATGTTGCGACATCTTTCGATCCGCCTGCTCGTCGTCCTTCCGATCCTGTGCGGCATGCTGCTGGGCGGCTGCGGGACGACCACCGGCGGCCCGGTCAGCCTGCAGGAAGTGCGCGAATTCGCCGATGCCTCGGCGCGGCTGGGCGGCTACGCCGAACTGGCGCGCCGCTACCGCGACACCTACGAGCGCGAACAACCCTACCTGTCCCCCGCCGCCGACAAGCTGGCGCGCGAGAACGACGCCAAGCGCAAGGCGGTGCACGAGGACTTCATCGCCATCCAGAAGACCCTGGTGCTCTACATGCAGACCCTGAGCCTGCTCGCCGGCGATGCGCGCTACGACCTGTCCGAGCGCATCGACGACCTCGGCAACGGCCTGAAAGCCAATGCCGAGTCCGGCCTGCAGCAGCGCCACATCACGGCCTACACCGGCCTGACCCGCCTGCTGACGCGCGTGATCGCCTCCGGCTACCAGAACCGCAGCGTGGAAACCATGGTGCGCGACGGCGACGCCGACGTGCAGGTGCTGCTGGACGCCATGATCTCGCTCACCCGCCTCTACTACAAGACCAACGAGAATGAGAAGAAGACGATCCTCGGCATCTTCGATGTCGAGATCCCGTTTTCGACGCGCAATTCGGACCGCATGCTGGTGACGCTCGCCAAGGTGCACTACCTGAACAAGGCCACCGAATACAAGCTGGTCGACCGCCGCTACGAGCTGGCCCTGCAGGGCCTGACCAAGGTGGCTCTCGGGCACCAGAAAATGCGCGAGAACCTCGGCAAGCTGTCGGACGCGGAAATCCGGCGCCTGCTGGCCAACTACGGACGTGACCTGCGCACCATCCGCGACGGGCTGTCCGGCGACTGAGAACCTAGCGCGGTAAACAGGAGGACACATGGCTACCACCCCGACCCGTTCCAGCAGCGCATCCACCGACCTTGCGTCCCCGGCCGAGGCCGACGTCGATGCGGCCAAGGCCCCGGCCGCCACGGCTGGCCCCGCCCTGTCCAGCACCGAGAAGATCGTCGAGCTGGCCGACCACCTGTCGGCCTGCGCCGACCAGCTGCACGAGCGCGTGATGCAGGAGATCCGCAGCTACGGCGGCCGGCCGGTGCCCGAACACGTGCAGGACAAGGCCCGCGCCCTGTTCGAGGACGAAGTGCTGCTGCGCCAGCGCGCCAACGGCCTGCACGTCGACGCCGCCACCCTCATCGTCAAGGGCCTGGGCAAGCAGCAGGCCCAGCTCGTCAAGCTGACCGCCGACGCCGCCGAGAAGATCCGCAAGATCGGCGCCATCGGTGAGGCGGCCGGCCTGGTGGGCGGCCTGCTGGCCCTGGCCGGCGCCGCCGCGACCGGCCAGCCGGCGCTGATCCTAGCCGCCGTCGACAAGATCGACAAGCACGGCAAGGCCCTGAATGCGCTCAAGCCGAAGCCCCCTGCCAAGGCAAGCTGAGTCCGGGAAGAAGGCGCGCGGCCTTGCCGTCAGCACATGTGCTGTCCGCCATTGATCGCCAGGTTGGCGCCGGTGACGAAGCCCGCCGCGTCCGACACCAGCCAGGACACCATGGCCGCCACTTCGCCGGGCTGGCCCAGGCGTCCGACCGGGATCTGCGGCAGGATGCGTTCGTGCAGCACCTGCGGCGACACGTCGTGCGTCGAGCGGGTGTCGAGGTAGCCCGGCGACACCGTGTTGACGGTGACGCCGTGGCGCGCCGACTCCAGCGCCAGCGCCTTGGTCAAGCCGTGCAGGCGGGCCTTGGCGGCACCAGTGTGGCCAGGTTCAGCGCTCCCTGCTGCCCGTTGACGGAGCCGATGTTGACGATGCGTCCCCAGCGCTGCGCGACCATGGTCTCGATGGTATGGCGCGCCATGTTGAAGGCGCCGTCGAGGTTGACACCCATCACCGCATGCCAGTCGTCCAGGCCCATCCTGCACATGCTGCGGTCGCGCGCCAGGCCGGCATTATTGACGAGCACGTTGATGCGGCCGGCATGCCCGAGCAGGCGCTGGACCGCGCGGCCCGCGCACTCGAAGTCGGCCACGTCGGCCTCGAGCGCGATGAATTCCATGCCGTCGCGGCGGTGGCTGGCCAGCCATTCGCAACGATAGTGGTTGGATGGCGAAAAGGTGGCGGCGACGGTGAAACCGTCGAGATGCAGGCGGCGGCACAAGGCCGTGCCGAGTCCGCCCATGCCCCCGGTGACGAGGGCGACGCGTTTGCTCATGAAGGATCCCTTGGACTTGGTATACGGCATCCTTCAAGGACAAGCCTGGCGGGACTGTCCCGGGATGCGATCTACCGATTGTAGGGAAGCGGCTTCCGAGCCTTGTTGACCAAGATCAAGGCAAGACCGAAGCTCAAGCGATGAGCTCGGGGCGGCTGCCCGGATTGAAATCGGCCCAGTCGCCGTCGACGATGTTGCCCTCGGCACGCTCGATGTGGTGGGCGCCGAGCTGCCGCAGCACGTCGACCGCGCGGTCCGCCATGCCGGCGTCGTCGAAAGCGACCGCTACCAGCATGCCGGCTTCGCGCGGCGGCACCCGGTTCTCGCTGCTGCCTTCTTCGGATTCGCCGCGGTCCTTCATCTTGGAAAAGCTGAACAGCGAGCCGACGTGGCCGCCGACCAGACCGCCCACGACCGGGCCCAGCGGCCCGGTGACGGGCGACGTGGCGGCGCCGATCACCGCGCCGACCGCGCCGCCGGTGGCGACACCCTGCACCACGCCTTCCGGCGTTTCCTTGGCGCCGGGAGACTGCAGATGGTCGCCCCCGATCGGGGTCTGGTCGTGCTGGCCCGGCTGGCTCAGGTAGAACCCGCTGATGCGGCTGTTGTCGAAGCCAGCGTCGGCCAGCGCGCGGCGCGCGCGGTCGACTTCATCCTGAAGCTGGAAACGCCCTGCAATAATGGTAGACATGACGATTTCTCCTGGATCGTTGGTAGCTCAACTATGCCCCGCCGCGCCTGTATTGCTCTGTACGGACACGCACGCAGCTCAGGTACTTAGCGCCATTGGCCGTAGACGACACCATGCTGGAACGGATCGTCGAACACCGGCTGCGGTTCGGCCACCCAGTCGCGCGGATCGACGCGGAAATACTTCAGGAATTCCTCGTACAGGTCCGGGTGGCGCGCCGACAGTTCCCATGGCTGCTCGAAAAAGCTTTCGGTCGCCACCGCGAAGAACTCGGCCGGGCTGCTGGCGCCGTAATGGTCGAGCACGCCGCGCTGCCCCCACATCGCATCGCGCCGCAAGGCCGCGTAGTTGCGCGACAGGACTTCGGACCAGCTGCGGTAGCGCTCGGTGCTGCCCAGGTAGGGCGCGCCGTTGGTGCTGCCCGATTCGCTGTCGAGCTGGTGGGCGAACTCGTGCAGCACCACATTGTGACTCTCGGGCGCATCCGCCCCGGCACGGCGCACATGGTCCCAGGACAGGATCACGCGGCCGTCGCCCCAGGATTCGCCCAGCAGGTCCTGGCGCTGCTCGGTGACGACGCCCGCGGCATCGACCTCGCGGCGCGGCACCAGGAAGGCGCCCGGATAGACCAGCACCGCATGCAGCGACGGGTACAGGTTCGCCGGGCTGGCGTCGCCGGTCCGTCCCAGCACCAGCATGCAGGCCTGGGCGGCGATGGTCACGCGCATCTCGTCCGTCACCTCGAGGCCAGCGCAGCCGACGAAGGCTTTCTCGTGCAGGAATTGCTGGACCAGGCGCCGCAGGCGCCGCTGCTGCCCCTCGTCCATGCGGGCATACTGGGCCAGGTTACGCTCGAGAATGGCCACCAGCTCCGGCGCGAGCGGACGCGCCAGTGCGCGGCGCAGGCGCAGCTTCGGCAACAGCCATGCCGCCAGCAGTCCGGCCCCGATGAGGCCGGCGATGATGCCTTCCATGTCAGGCTTCCCGTGAGGATGCAACCCATGCCAGCACGTCGTCGGCGCCGCCGATCAGCCTGCCGCCCACGAATACCTGCGGCCAAGTCAGGCGACCGGTCAGGCCGCGCAGCACGCTCGTCGTGATCTTCTGGTCTTCCGAAATATCGGTGAACACGATGTCATTCTCGCGCAAGGCGGCCTTGGCGCGCGCACAATGCGGGCAGCCGGGGCGCGAGAACATCACCACCGGCTCGGGAATCTTCGCATTCGGGTTGATATAGCTCAGCATCGTATCGGCGTCCGAAACCTCGAAGGGGTCGCCTTCGCGCTGTGGCTCGATGAAGATTTTGTCGATTATGCCGTCCTTGACCAGCATCGCGTAGCGCCAGGAGCGCATGCCGAAACCGAGGTCGCGCTTGTCGACCAGCATGCCCATGCCCTCGGTGAAATCGCCGTTGCCGTCCGGGATCAGGGTGATGTTGCCGGCATCCTGCCCGGACTTCCACTGGTTCATCACGAAAGCGTCGTTGACGGCGATGCAGACGATGTCGTCGACGCCGTTCTCGCGCAGGGTCGGCGCCAGCTCGTTGTAGCGCGGCAGGTGGGTCGAGGAACAGGTGGGCGTGAAGGCGCCGGGCAGCGAGAACACGACCACGGTCTTGCCCTTGAAGAGCTCGTCCGTGCTGATGTCCTGCCATTGGTCGTCGGGGCGCGCCTTGAAGCTCACGCGCGGGACCGGCCTGCCCTGCAGGGACTCCGCGGTCGGTAAAGTGCTTGGCATCGGTCATCCTTTCCTTTTAGCGGCAGCGCGGCCGCGATGGGAGGGAGGTAGGGCTTGTTGACCGGATTTCAACACACCGTCGTTAAAAATTGTTCACTTGAAAAACAAAAAGCCGCGCAACGCGCGGCTTGAATGACGACAGCGATCGTCTGGACCGGCGGCTGCCGCGGGTCTCTACCGCGGCCGGCCGGGTGCGCTTATTTAAGCGCGTTCCTTGGCGGTCTGGCTCGGGGCCGGGCCGAACAGGGCTGCCACCAGCGGATCGCGGGTGACCGGGCTGCGGTTGACGCGAATCGCGTAATGGGTGTCGTCCGCCAGGATGTGGAAGTGGCGGCCGCTGCCGGCCATGTTCTGCTCGCGCAGGCCCGGACGCTCCTTGCGCGGGGCGGCGCCTTCGCGCTTCGGCTGGCAGATCGCGGCCAGGAAGGCCTTCACGCGTTCCTGGTCCGGGCAGATCTGGTACACGGCCTTGCCCAGGTAGGTGGCGGTGCCTTCGATGTAGCGTGCCAGCTCGATGACGCCGGCTTCGCGCAGGTCACGGATGTACTTGCGTGCGCCCGACGGCGAGAATTTCAGGAACCATGCGATTTCGTCGGCCAGCATTTCATGGGTCGACAGTTCGTTGATCAGTTTCTGCATGTTTTCGATCCGGCGCTGCGTGGCCGAGGTCGAACGGACGCGTTCGATCGGCGCCAGCGAAATCGGCGCGCGCTCGGTCGGTTGCGGGGGGACGCGTTCGATCAGCGCAGAGTTGCTGGAAGTGTGCACCGCGCCGATGTCGCCTTGCACCGCGTTGTGATGGGTCGTTGCATGCATGTTCTTGAGCTCCGTTTAAAGAGTGAGACTGTGTGGTCCGGGTCGCTGTGTGTCGTATGACACCCTGACAACACCTCGGTTCCGCTTAACTGGGCTCAAGATTGCCTGCGTCAGACATCCCGGTCTGTGCGCCATCCAACATTCAGAATTATTCCTGCAAGCATTTTTGATAAGGCCGCTTGCCGGAGGCTGGCAGTCGTGCTTGTTTCCAGCGGAAAAAATCGCGCACCAACATGGTGCGCACGCCAGACGCATGTGGCATTTTTACCACTGTTGTAAAATTGCACAGCTCATCGCCGCTAGGTGCGGTACCGCACCGAGATTGCGGAACTTGCACTGTTAATCTTTATCCAACATCTATGTCAAGGCATGCGATGTCAATAACCCTTCACCTTATGGGAGTCACCTGTGAATAATACGAAGAAGATCGCCCTGGCCGCCGCCCTCCTGTGCGCGGCCGGCAGCTCCATGGCCCAAGAAGTCATCAACCCGTCGTGGTACATCCAGCCGAGCGCCATCCTTGCGAAGCCGGACGCGCGCATGGGCGTGGCGGACCGCGACTGGGGCGGCGGGTTGAAGTTCGGTAAGGCCGTGAACGAAATGTGGGACATCCAGTTCGGCGGCAGCCAGGTGCGTTTCGAAGACGGCCCGGCGCGTTACCGCCAGACCCTGCTGGGCGCCGACGCCTTGCTGATGTTCTCGCGCAAGAGCTTCCGCCCCTTCGTGCTCCTCGGTGTCGGTGTCGAACGTGACAAGGTGCAGAACCCGCTGCGCAACGTCGGCAAGAATTCGCCCTACCTGACCGCCGGTATCGGTTATCAGGCAACGCTGACCCCGCAATGGTCGATGCAGTTCGACGTGCGCGCCGTGCGCGGCTTCCTGCGCGACCACGAGCAGTTCGGCCCGCGCCGCATCAACAACAAGTACATGAGCATCGGCCTGAACTACGCCTTCAACCCGCCGCCGGCACCGCCGGCACCGGCGCCGGCACCGGCACCGGTCGTGGAAGCCCCGGCACCGGCACCGGCACCGGTCGCTCCTCCGCCGCCGCCGCGCTTCGAGAAGGTCACCCTGGAAGCCACCAAGCTGTTCGAGTTCGACAAGTCCGACCTGATCATGCCGTCGCCGAAGCTGGACGAAATCGCCGCCGCCCTGCAGGCCGATCCGAGCGTCACCGACGTCGACATCACCGGCTACACCGACCGCCTGGGTTCGGAAAAATACAACCTGAAGCTGTCCGAGCGCCGCGCCAACACCGTGCGCGACTACCTGATCAGCAAGGGCGTCGACGGCAACCGCCTGAAGGCCTACGGCAAGGGCGAAGCCAACCCGCTGGTCCAGTGCAACCAGCGCAAGCGCCAGGAACTGATCGATTGCCTGGAGCCGAACCGCCGCGTCGAGGTCGAGCAGATCACCGTCGAGAAGCGCGTTCAGTAACAGGCGGCAGCGCCTGCCCGGCCGCGCTTACCGTCCCGCACGGCAGGACGGCCGGGCATCACCGCATGATCGAAGGGGGCTGCGGCCCCCTTTTCAATTGGAGGAGTCATGGCTATCAAAAAATGGCTGCCGTATTCGTGTGAGCTGGTCCACGTGATGCGCTGCGCGGTAATGGAATGGCTCGATCATCGCGCCTCCAGCAAAGGGGCGGCACTTGCCTTCTATACCTTGTTCTCGCTGGCGCCGGTGCTGGTGCTGGTGATCGCCATCGCCGGCTTCTTCTATGGCGCCGAAGCGGCCCAGGGACAACTGCTGGCCCAGCTGCGCGGCCTCGTCGGTCCCCAGGGGGCCGAAACCATCCAGGCGATCCTGGCCGGCGCGCAGAACAAGGAGAGCGGACTGTTCGCGACCATCGTCGCCTTCGTGCTGCTGATCGTGGGCGCCACCACCGTGTTCTCGGAACTGAAGGACAGCCTGGACGAGATCTGGGACGTTCCGCCGCCGAAGGAATCCGGCTTCTGGAACCTGGTGCGCACCCGCCTGCTCTCCTTTGGCCTGATCCTGGTGCTGGGCTTCCTGCTGATGGTCTCGCTGGTCGTCAGCGCGGCACTGGCCGTGGTCGAGACCTACATCGGCGGCATGTGGAAGGAAGCCGCCTTGGTCATGGGCTGGGTCGCCTCGGCGGTGAGCTTCCTGGTGATCGCTACCCTGTTCGGCGTGATCTACAAGCTGCTGCCGCGCATCAAGCTGTCCTGGCACGACGTCACCATCGGTGCGCTGGGAACGGCCGCGATGTTCACGCTTGGCAAGTTCGGCATCGGCCTCTACATCGGCAACAGCGGCACCACGGACAGCTTCGGCGCGGCCGGCTCGCTGATCGCCCTGCTGCTCTGGGTGTATTACTCGGCGCAGATCTTCTTCCTGGGCGCCGAGTTCGCCCGCCAGTATGCGCTCAAGATGGGCAGCCTGAAGCACAAGCCGGCGCATGAGACCGGGGACAAGAAGAAAGAGGAGGATGCGCCGCCGGAGCCGACTGTCACCTGGAAGAACGGGCGCGCGGGGTAATCTGCGCAATTGGTCGGCGCCGTTGGTCGGCGCTATTGGTCTGCACACTGTGTTCCTAGCCGGGCGGCGCCTTTGGTCGGCGCTATCGGTCCGCACACTGTGTTTCTAGCCGGGCGGCACCGCCGCCCGAGCGTGACTTGGTCCACCGGACCAAGTCACTCCCCCAGCAACTCCGCCAGCGCTTCCATTCCCTCGACCCGTTCGGCCACCACCTTCAGCACCACCACCACCGGCACGCCGAGCAGCAGGCCCCACATCCCCCACAGCCAGCCCCAGAACAGCAGGCTCACGAAGACGGCCGCCGGGTTCATCTTGGCGATCTTGCCGGTCATCCAGGTCGTCACGACCATGCCGACCAGTGTCGCGATGCCGAGCGAGGACCCGGCCACCAGGATCACCATGCGCAGCGACTCGAACTGGAAGAAGGCCACCGCCCCGGTGGCGATGGTGATCAGGAGCGGGCCGAAGTAAGGCACGATGTGGGCCACGCCGGCGAAGGCGGCCCAGGCGCCGGCGTTCTCGAGGCCGATCGCACGCAGTGCCGCCCAGGTGAGCAGCGCCAGCAGCACGTTGGTCACCAGCAGCATGAACATGTACATCTGGATCGCATTGTTCATGTCGTCCAGGATGTGGACGGTCACTTTTTTGCGCGTCAACGAGGGCCCGGTGAGCTTGACCAGCTTGCGCTTGAAGGTGTCGCCCGCGAGCAGCAGGAAGAACACCAGGAACACCACCATGGTGGCTTGCGACAGGAAGGTGGCCAGGCCGATCGAGCCGGCCAGCACCCAGTCCATCACGCGGATGCTGCTGCCGGCCGCGGGCGCCGGCGGGACCGACTGGGTGCGCTTCTGGATCGCACGGCGCTCTTCCCCGCCGGTGGCGCTGGAGGCGGCGCGCTCGATCTCGGCGGCGGCGGCCTGCACCTGCTGGATGGTCGAGCGCTGGCCGGTGCTGTCGGTCAGGATCCTGGTGACCTTGGTCGTCAGGGTCGGCAGCTCGTCGATGATGTTGAAGAATTCGTCCTGCAGCCGGTACAGGGTGCCGCCCAGCGCGCCCATGATGACGGCGGTGACCAGGGTCGCGCCGATGACGCGCTTGACGTGCCAGCGCTCGAGCCAGCGCACGACCGGGTTGAGGGTATAGGCGATGAAGATGCCGAGCAGGAGCGGCACGAAGAATTTCTGCGCCCACTGGAGCGCGAACAGGCTGGCGATGGTGGCCAGGATGCCCAGCAAGAGCCCGCGGGCATTGACGTGGATCGGCAGCCGCAGGCCGCCCACGTGCATCGTGAGCTCGTCGCCTGCAGGGCCGGGCTCGGCGCCTGGTCCCGCCGCCGGGGAAGCGGGGGGTGGCGCCGCCGGGGCGGCATTGTCGGGCGCGCTTGCAGCTGGTTCGACAGGTTCGGGTGGTGCGAGCTGCATGGATCGTGCCTTGACAATGGAGCCGGGCCGCCCCGGCGCTGGGGATTACTTGACGCGGATGTCGTTCTTCACAGAGGTTACACCTTGTACGCCGCGCGCGATTTCCACGGCGCGCTGTGCGTCGCGCGGCTCGGCCACGAAGCCCGACAGCTGGACGTCGCCCTTGTAGGTTTCCACGTTCACTTCGGTCGCCTTGACGGTCGGGTCGGCGGCGAAGGCAGCCTTGACCTTGGTGGTGATTACGGCGTCATCGACGTACTCGCCGGCGGACTTCGAGGTCGGGTTCGACGAGCAGCCCACGGCGGTGATGGCGACGGCGGCGGTGAAGGCGGCGGTGACGAGGCGTTGTGCGATTTTCATGATAGCTCCTTGATTAAAAACTGCGGTGGTCTAACTACAGTAAAGCCCATGCGGGCAAGTGGGATCATTTTCCGAACGCGGTCTTGGCAGTGTTGACGCACTGGTCCTTGACGGCGCCGGCGTAGGCATCGCATTTCTGGATCGCGACGCGGTATTCGGCGGCCAGCTTGTCTTCGCGCGCATCCTGGCGCGCTTCGATGGCCTTGCGGTCGGCCTTGGCATCGGCCTGGGCGGCAACCAGGGTGGCCTTGGCCTGCTCCATGCAGACGTCGCGGTCATTGCCGGTGACGGCGGCGCAGCGCACCTTGTCGCGGTCGTAGTTGGCGGACGCGATGCGCATGCGGGCTTGGGTATAGGCCGACAGGGTATTCTTGTACGCGGCCTCGGCTTCTTCCTCGACACGCACGCGTGCGGCCTTGGCCTCGGCCATGCACAGGTCGTGCGGGTTGCCGGCGATCTGGTCGCAGCGCGCCCGCGCCGACTTGTAGTTCGCTTCGGCCGTGGCCTTGGCCTGTTCGTAGGCCGTCTTTGCATCCGGCACGGCTTGCGCCCGTACCGCGCCAGCCCAGGCGAGCGCGGCGCCGACGAGCAGGAATGCATGGGATGTTTTCATTTTTTATTCTCCATTTGTCAACACGCTAATGACGTTTTACACGTCGGTTGGCGCAGTTTCTGTTCGGTGCCGAACACAGCAGGCTTACTGCAACAAGTCATCTGTATATGGATCAAATTCGGCGTGGAAGCTCTCTGAAAAAGGAGCCAGATATGCTGGGCAAGGACGGTTAGGCAACGCACAGACCCCTTGCGCGGCCGTGGCTAAGCTGGAGCCATACACTTATCAGGAGAACAACATGAAAGCAACCCGTACTCTCGCTGTTGCCGTGCTGGCTTCCACCGCCCTCCTTACCGGCTGCGCCAGTACCTCGTCGAACCCCTACGCGTCGAACAACGGCTACAACAGCGGCTATAACAACGTCTCGATGGGCTATGGCACGATCGAGTCGATCCAGGTCGTCCAGGGCGAAAACCGCACCAGCGGCGCCGGTGCGATCCTGGGCGGCGTGGTTGGCGCCCTGGCCGGCAACCAGGTCGGCAGCGGTAGCGGCCGTACCGCCGCGACCGTCGCCGGCGGCGTTGCAGGCGCGGCGATCGGCAATAACGTCGAGCGCAACCGCCAGGCCGGCGGCGCCGAGATGTACCAGATCAACGTGCGCATGGATAACGGCGAGTACCGCGCCGTGAACCAGGACAGCGTCTACGACCTGCGCGTGGGCAACCGCGTGCGCATCGTCGACGGCCGCGTCTACCGCTACTGATCGGCACCGGCTTCGGGCAGCCCATCGCCCAAGGCGATCATGGAGGGGAGAGCGGCGCGGCGCCGCCTTCTTCCCGGCCAGCGCCTGCCCGTGCCGGCATCAACGGGCACCGGTCCTCGTGCCGGCCGTGCTGTCCCCGGCCGGGCGCCCAGCTTTGCACTGCGGCAGGCCTGGCCGCGGCACCTCTTCCGAACCTGGAGTACACCATGCGAATCCTATCGACCGTGCTGCGCGGGGCGTGTGCCTGCCTGCTCGGCAGCACCCTGCTCGCCCACGCCCAGCCCCCTACCCAGCCCCAGACCCGGACCAGCAGCGACGCCCTCGTCGATCCCGCCGCCGCCAGCAAGCAGGCGCGTGAAATCGCCCAGGGCGACCCGGCGCGCTGGTACCGCGAAGACGCGACCAGCCAGGCGCGGATGCGCACGCTGCAGAAGGAAATCGGCGCGGCATTGCAGGAAGCACGGAACGCCTGCAAGAAAGCCCCGGCGGCCGAGCGCAACGCCTGCATGCAGGAAGCGCGCGCGGTCTACCAGCGTGACATGGCGCAGGCCAAGGCGCGGCTGGCTGGACAGGATCAGACCCCCTGAACTGCACGCGGCGTTGGTTGAGCTTGTAGGGTGGACCGGGGCGCGTAGCCGGCTTTGCCGTGCGCGCGTTCAGCTCCGGCATGAGGAGCTACACCGCTGCCGAAAGTTGAACGCGCGGTCGGCGGAGCGTGATCTGGTCCACTGGACCAGATCACCCCTACGTGACATTAGCTGTTCTGGCTCATCCGTATCGGCAAAAAAAACGGCGTGCAATCAATGATTGCGACGCCGCTCAAGCCCCACCATATTCGAATCGGTTTGACTTCCTTGCCGTGTCAGCTCAGCCCGTTCTGCTGGACACGGCGTTTGTTCATGTACCAGCCTGCCACACCCAGCAGGATGGCGGCAGCACCGGCAGGCTTGCCGAGCTTGCGCTGGCGGATGAAGTTGAACAGCGCCAGCCCATAAGGCATCAGCACCGACACGCTAGTGCCGGTCGGTTTCAACAGGGCGTCGGCGCGTGCGCGCAGGGCCCAGGTGGCGTGGTCTATCGTGCTGTGCAACATCACCTCGGGGCGCGCCGCGTGGCGAATCTGCGCCCGCGCATGCGCCACGTTGCTGCGGAAGAACTCGCCCTCGCGCAGCAGCTCCTGCTTGCGCGCCACCGGGTCCAGGCTGTGCTTGTGGCCGGCCAGTCCGGTCGTTCCATCTTGATTGTGCATGTTTCCCCTCCTTCGTGTCGCCGCTCAGAGCAGCATGTCGCGGTCGTTCTTCAGTTCCTTCATGGTCGCCGGGAACGAGAGCTTGTCCTGCTTGAGCAGGGCCAGGCCCTTCGCCACCAGGATGCCGGTGATAACCAGGAACACGACGAACAGGATCAGCAGGATCTTCCAGCCCATGTCGTCCCATGCCAGCGCGACGATGGTCGCGGTGCCGTAGGCGATGGCGAACCAGATCGCCAGGATGGCCGCGCCGAACAGGGCCACGAGTTCGATCAGGTGGTTGCGCACCTCGGACAGCTCGAGCGCGGCCAGTTCCACGCGCGATACCACCAGGCCGAACAGGCTTTTCATGAGGCTGGAGATCCCGCCCATGAGGCCGGGGGTATGCACGACGGTGTCGTCTTTTTGCATGGCGGTCCCCGGCGGCGCTTACGGCTTACGGCTCAGAAGGACGCCGAGCAGCACGCCGATACCGGCGGCAACCGCGAGCGTACGGTATGGGTTGTCCTTCACGTAGACATCGGCCTCGTGGGCCAGTTCCCTGCCCCTTTCCATCGCCTGGCCCTGGTAGTGGCTGGCGCGGCCCAGTGCGCGGTCGAGCAGCTCCATGCCGCGGCTGCGCAGTTCCTCGGCCTTGTCGCCGGTCAGGGCGGCGGCGGCGCTCAGCATCGACTGGGCGTCGCGCACCAGTGCCTGCATGTCCGACGATGCGTCGGCGGCCTTGCTGTCGAACTGGTAGCCGTGGGCGTGGGATTTCAGGTTGCTGCGGGTGGTGTCTAGCATGGTGTGCTCCATTGTTATCGATGGGTAATGAATGTAAAGCCGGCCTCAGGCCAGCAGGTCGCGCATGTCGTCGGCATGCTCTTCTTCGACGGCCATGATATCGGTAAGCATCTTGGTCGTCGTCGGGTCGCGGTCGCCGATCGCCTGGATCATCTGGCGATAGGATTCGATCGCCACGCGCTCGGCGATCAGGTCGGCGCGGATCATCGCCTGCACGTCGTCGGAATCGTCGTACTCGGCATGGCTGCGCGCGGTCAGCGTGGCTGGATTGAAGTTCGGCGATCCGTTCAGTTGCACGATGCGCTCGGCGATGCGGTCGGCATGGTCCTGCTCCTGCTGGGCGTGCTCGAGGAACTCGGCCTTGATGTGGCCGGTGTTCGGGCCGCTCACGGTGTAGTAGTGCCGCTTGTAGCGCAGCACGCACAGCAGCTCGGTGGCCAGCGCGTCGTTCAGCATCGCGATGACCGCCTCGCGGTCGGCCTGGTAGCCCTCGGTGACGGCGCCGTCGTCGAGGTTGGCCGCCGCGCGGCGGATGGCTCCGACGTCGAAGCCATGCGCCAGGTGTTTCGTTTCTTCCATAGTCTTACCTCGTGAACCTTGTTGCAGGAATCAGCTCAACGTCCCGCCGTACGTGGCGGGATCTGTGCATTCTCGTTCGACAGCACGATCTCGACCCGGCGGTTGAGCTGGCGGTTGGACGCCGTATCGTTCGGGGCCACCGGGAAGGCCTCGCCGTAGGCGCGCATGGCGATGCGGTCGCGCGGCACGCCCATCGAGCCCAGCGCCGAGGCCACCGCTTCGGCACGGCGCTGCGACAGTTCCTGGTTGTAAGAGGAGCTGCCGGTACTATCCGTAAACCCTTCGACCAGCACGGTACGGTTCGGGTTCTGCGCCATGACGTCGGCCAGTTTGCGCAAGGTCGACATGCCGTTCGGTGTCAGGGTCGCCTGGTTGGTGGCGAACAGCACGTCGCCGATCGTCACGACATAGCCGCGCTCGGTCTTGACGGCCTGCAGCTCGACCAGCAGCGCTTCGAGCACGGCGGCGCGCTGGGCCAGCGCGGCGTTCTGCTGCTGGGCGTCGGCGGCCTGCTGCTGGGCAGCCTGGGCCTGGGCCTGCGCCTGGGCGGCCTGGGCCTGTGCCGCCTCGGCCTCGCGCTTGGCGCGATCGGCCTCCGCGGTGCGGGCCGCCAGGCGGACCTGGTCGCGTTCGCGCGATGCGTTCGCGATGTCGGCTTCGGCCGCCTTTGCCCTGGCCACCTCCACCGCGGTGGCGACGCGCTGCTTGGCCACGTAGGCCAGGCGGTCGACGTCGTTCAGGCTTTCGCGGCGCGCGGCCGCGGCGTTGGCCTGGTCGAGGGCGTCGCTGGCCTGCTTGAACTCGAGCGGCGCATACTGGGCGACCTGTGGATTGTTGTTGGCGGAGACGAAATCGGCGCGCGCCTGGTCCAGCGTCGGCGTGGTCATCGGGGCGGTGGCGCAGGCCGTGGCCAGCACGGCGGCGGCCAGCAGCGACATCGTGGAACGGGTTTTCATGGCTTGTCCTTTTTCCTGGGCGCCGCATGGCGCGGCGGTCAATGAAGGGAACTTCTTCTTATTACGGCGTCGGCTTACTGCGTCGAGGTCGTGGCCGACGGCGCATTGGCGCGCTCGACTTCCTCGCGCAGCACGCGCAGGTCGGCGTCGAGCGCGTTGGCCGCCGCGGTGGCCTTGGCCGAGTTGGCCTTGCTCTGCGCCAGCTTGGCGTCGGCCTGGGCCTGGATCGCCAGCTCGCGGGCCAGCTTGTAGTCCTTGGCCGCCAGGGCCGCGTTGGCGCGCACCATCTTGTCGCGCGCGGCGGTGATCTCGGCCGGAGCCAGCTCGGCGGCACCGGCCGACACGGCGTTCTCGACGGCATTGCGCGACACCGCCACGTCGGCGGTGGCAGGCGCCTTCTGCGGGCTGGCACAACCCACCAGCGCCAGCACGGCTGCGGCAGCCAGCGGCGTCAAGAGACGGCGCATCGCATGTTCTTGGTCCATCGCTTTTCTCCTTTTGATGAGGAAATGTCCTTGGTAACGTTATAAACCTGTTATCTCTTGCCTTCGGTTCGCTGCCGCACATTGCCCGGCTCGTAGCGATCTGCTCAACAGAAGAGCGTTAGGCAGCGCACATTGGGCGTAAAGGCCTTGCGCTAAGCTGGCCTGAACCTACCTACCACCGAGAGTCCGCCATGGCCGAGACCGACAAACAGGCGGCGCAGGGCCGTCATCCGGCGCGCCGCAAGAGCAGCAAAATCCTGTTGAGCATCCTTGGGATCCTGGTCGCCATCCCGGTGATCGCCATCGTGTTCATCCTCACCTTCGACTGGAACCGTGCCCGCCCCTGGATCAATGCCAAGGTGAGCGAGGCCATCGAACGCCCCTTCGACATCCGCGGCAACCTGAACGTCGAATGGGAGCGCCCCGCCAAGACCATGGCGCCGGCGGAACGCACCTAGCGCGACCACATCCCGTGGCCGCACCTGATCGCCAACGACACCCACGTCGGCAACCCGGCCGGCCTGCCGGCGCAGGATTCCGGCAGCGCACGCCAGTTCTCGTTCTCGGTCAATCCCTTCGCCCTGCTGTCGAAGACCATCAACATTCCGCTGCTGCGTTTCGACGGCCCGCGGGTGGACCTGCTGCGCCTCGACGAGCAGCGCAACAACTGGACCTTCAAGCGCAAGGAAGAAAAGTCCAAATGGACACTCGACCTCGACCGCATCGTGCTGACCGACGGCATCGTGCACATCAAGGACGCAGTGACGAAGGCCGACGTGACGGCGAAGGTGCGCACGCTCGAGAACGGTGGGCGCTACGGGGTCGGCTGGACCCTCGACGGCACCTACAACGGCGCGCCGGTCACCGGCGGCGGCAAGGCCGGCGCGGTGCTCTCGCTCAAGCAGCAGAGCACGCCCTACCCGATCCAGGCCGAGATGAAATCGGGCAAAACGCGGATTGCGATCGAAGGCACGGCGACCCGGCCCGCGAAACTGGCGGCGATCGACCTGAAGCTGGAGCTGGCCGGCCCCAGCATGGACCAGCTGTACAACTTCACCGGCGTGGTACTGCCGACCACCGGCCCGTTCTCGACCTCGGGCCGGCTGACCGGCACCCTGGGCGAAGAGAACAAGGACGGCAAGCGCAGCATGCGCTGGGTGTACGACGGCTTCAAGGGCAAGGTCGGGTCCTCGGACATCGGCGGACGCCTCGAATACGCCACCGGCGGGGTCCGGCCCAAGCTGTCGGGCAAGGTCCACTCGCAAACCCTGGTGTTCGCCGACCTGGCGCCGCTGATCGGCGCCGACTCCAACGCCGCCAAGAAGGAGCGCAATGCCGACGCAGTGCAGCCCGGCGGCAAGGTATTGCCGGTCGAGGAATTCAAGACCGAGCGCTGGAACAAACTGGATGCCGACGTGCGCTTCGCCGCCGACCGCATCATCCGCGACACGGCCTTCCCGATCAGCAAGCTGTCGACCCACCTGAAGATGGATAACGCCGTGCTCAACCTCGAGCCGCTCGAGTTCGCCATGGCCGGGGGCACGGTGCGCTCCAACATCCGTCTCGACGGCCGAGGCCGCCAGGGCCCGAAGGCGATCAAGGCCCAGGCCAAGGTCACGGCCCGCAAGATCGAGATCAAGAAGCTGTTCCCGAAGATCGATCAGCTGCAGGCCTCGGTGGGCAGCATCAGCGGCGACGCCAACCTCACCGCCCAGGGCAATTCCGTGTCCAGCCTGCTGGCCGGCTCGAACGGCGAACTGAAAACCTTGATCAGCCAGGGCCAGGTCAGCAAGATGATGCTGGAGATGATGGGCCTGAACGTGGCCAACATCGTCATCACCAAGCTGTTCGGCGACAAGCAGGTGCAGCTCAACTGCATGGCCTCCGATTTCGCCGTCACCAACGGCCTGGCGCGCACGCGCTACTTCGTGGTGGACACCAAGGAAGCGCTGATCAACATCGAAGGCAGTATCAACCTGGCCAACGAGCAGCTGGACCTGCGCATCGATCCGAAAACCAAGGGCCTGCGCCTGATCTCCTTGCGCTCGCCCTTCTACGTGCGCGGCCCCTTCAGCCAGCCGGACGTGTCGGTGGACAAGGGCGTGCTGGCGATGAAGGCCGGCAGCGCCATCGCGCTCGCGACCATCGCGGCGCCGGTCGCGGCCCTGCTACCCCTGATCAATACCGGTCCGGGCGAGGACAGCGACTGCGCCCGCCTGCTGTCCGACGCGCGCGAGAAGCCGAAGGCGCCGCCGCCGGGCAAGACCCAGCGCCGCTGAAACAATTTTTACATGGCATTGTGTGTTGTCGAACAGATCAGTACAAGCCGAAACCGGTATCTTGCTCACATGGACTCGACGAACGTTGCCGCATGAAGCGATTTGGTATCAGGACCGCCCTGGCGGTCATGCTGGCACTTGGCCAGGTCGCAGGATGCGCCACGTCGGGCGGCGGTGGACCGGTGGCGCAGTATGTGGACGACGCCACCATCACTGCCGGCGTCAAGGCTGCCATCGTGCGTGAACCGACGCTGAGCATCTTCGACATCGGCGTCGAGACCGTACAAGGCGTTGTGCAGCTGAGCGGATTCGTCAGCTCGGCGGACAGTGTGGCGGCCGCGGCATCGGTTGCCCGGACCGTGAAGGGCGTGAAGTCGGTCAAGAATGACCTGCGCTTGAAATAACCCACCGTAAAGGAGATCAATATGAAAACCATTAAACAACTGGTAGTGACCGCCACCCTGGCTACCGCAGCACTGGGCCTGACCGGCTGCGCCGGCATGTCGCAGCAAGACAAGAACACCGCGATCGGCGCAGGCGCCGGCGCCGTGATCGGTGGTGCCCTGACCGGCGGCAGCGCAGTCGGCACCGTCGGCGGCGCAGCCGTGGGCGGCGTGGTCGGCAACCAGGTTGGCAAGAAAAACTGACTGTTTGCTCGACAAGCAATACGAGAAAGCCTGGCTGCGCCAGGCTTTCTCGTATTCGGGTGTCCAGATCTACATGAACTCGCGGAACGGCTGGCTGCCGGCTTCCCTGACGATCTCGTAGCAGGTGCACGAGGCCGCCGCCAGTCCCTCCGGATCGAGGATCTCGATGTTGCCGCGGCTGTAGTCGATCAGCCCCTGCTGCTGCAGCGCGCTGGCGGCCTTGGTGACGCCGACGCGGCGCACGCCGAGCGCATGCGCCAGGAATTCGTGGGTCAGGTGGAATTTGTCCGACTGCAAGCGGTCGCGCGTGACCAGCAGCGAGCGCGCCAGGCGCGCCTCCAGCACGTGGAAGCGGCTGCACACGGCGATCTGGATCGCCTGGGCCAGCTGGGTGTCGGTGTAGCGGTACAGCACGCGCTGCAGCGAAGGATTGCGCGCCACCTCGGCGCGAAAGCGGGCGCTGTCCATGCGGCTGGCGCTGCCGGCCCGCTGGACGATGGCGCGCACCTGGGTGGTGTCATGGCCGAGTGCCACCGTGGCGCCGACCATGCCCTCGCGCCCCACCAGGCCCACTTCGAGCGTCATGCGCCCTTCGGCCACGCCCATCAGGGAGATCAGGCAATCATGGGGAAAATAGA
The DNA here is from genome assembly GCF_000735635.1 of Massilia sp. LC238. Classification (NCBI taxonomy): domain Bacteria; kingdom Pseudomonadati; phylum Pseudomonadota; class Betaproteobacteria; order Burkholderiales; family Oxalobacteraceae; genus Massilia; species Massilia sp. LC238. Next base: position 29,417 of record NZ_JNNN01000079.1, read on the forward strand.
TGTAGCGCAGCGGGTCGCCGGCTTCGCACAGCACGTCCCCGACCGCGACGGTGACCGGATCGAGCAGCGGCAGGACCTGCGCCAGTTCCTGCGGCGGCAGCGCGGCCAGCAGCAGATTGCTGTTGTGTTCGGCAATCGGCGGCGGTGCGGCAAAATTCATCGGATTCTCGCGTGGGGGATGCATAAGCCAAGCCGTCGGATACATTTGCAAACAATTTAGGTCAGCGTAACCGTCCCGCTCCGATCTGGTATGTACGGTGACGCACGGAACCGCTTGTTGTTCCTGAGGACAATCTGACAATGCACAGGCCGCCGGACGCATCGCATCCCCGGCATGAATGGCCTCAACAAGAACTTCTCCGAAAGGAACCAGCATGAATACCTCTCCCACCCCGTCCGCACGCGGACGCATGCATCCGCTAATGATCCTGGCCGCACTGGCGGTCCTGCTGTTCTGCCTGGTCGGTACGGCGGCGATCCTGGGCTGGATTCCCTCGTCCGTGGGCGGCAACAAGGAGCGCCAGCTGAGCGAAACCGAGCGCCTGGCACTGGCCTCGACCCTGCCGCAGGGAAGCCCGCAGCCAGCGCCTGGCGTGGTCGGCAACGTGCCCGGCCAGCAGCTCGCGCCGGGCTACGTGCAGCCGCCGAACAGCACCGTGCCGGCCGATTACCCGGCCCAGCCGGCCCAGGCCTATGCGCCGGCAAGCAACTATGTGCCGGCGCCTGCCGCCGCGGCGCCGGCGCCGGAGCGTGTGGTCGAACGCGTGGTCGAGGAACCGGTCAGCAAACCGGCCAAGAAATCGGTGCAGGTGGCGGCCGCCGACACCGGCCGCAACTGGTGCTCGAACTGCGGCAACGTCGAATCGGTCCGCACCATCAAGCAGCGCGCCGAAGGCAGCGGACTGGGCGCCGCCGGTGGCGCCGTCATCGGCGGCCTGCTGGGCAACCAGATCGGTGGCGGTACCGGCCGCACCATCGCGACTGCGGCGGGCGCCATCGGCGGCGCCGTGGTCGGCAACCAGGTCGAAGGCAATATGAAGGCCAGCACCAGCTACGAAATCCGCGTGCGCCTCGACGACGGCACCCTGCGCACCTTCCGCCAGAGCAGCCCGCCGGCATGGCGCAGCGGCGACCGCGTGCGCATCGTGAAGGGCCGCCTGCGCTCGGTCGCCTGAGCTCGTCTCTTTTCAGAAAAAGCCGGGATGGCGCAAGCCTCCCGGCTTTTATTTCGTAAGAATAATTTTCTAAAAGCAATGTGCGGCAGCGCACGGACCAATGGATGAGCTAACCCGACAATGGCAGGACGCTATCACTGCGTGCGGTGCAAAAATAACCAACCCAGGGGGAAAGCATCATGAACAGCATGGCATGGATCGGCATTATCATTTGGGGAATGATCGTGGCAGCGTTTGGCCTGTTCTCGGCGCATCCGCCGGCCGAAGCGGCAGCGGGCGGACTGCAGCCGCAGGACGTGCTGTTCCTGGTGGCGGGCGGCCTGGTCACCTGCCTGATCGGGGTCACCGGCCTGCTCGGTTTCATGGGCTGGATCCCGGGCTTGCGCAAGGAGAATGGCCACGCCTGATTTCCTGGGAGTTGCGATTTTTGCAGTAAGTACGCCATCGTACAGAGGCCAGCAGTAAGCGGCGGCATACTGGATTCACGACGCCGAAGCGCGTGATTTCTGGAAGGAGCAACATCATGTTGTATACAATTGCCGTGATTCTGATTGTCCTGTGGCTGCTCGGACTGGTGACTTCGTACACCATCGGCGGCTTCATCCATATCCTGCTGGTCGTCGCCGTGATCATGATCCTGGTGCGCCTGATCAGTGGACGAGGTATATAGTTGTTAGTAGTTAAAAAAATTTTTGTAAGACCAATCCGCTTCTCAGTCATGCCTGCAGGCTTGCCTCGGCAAGCATGACCGCGAAGCGGATTTTTTGTTAAGGAGAAACACCATGCAAAACAAACTGACTAAATCCGTGATCGCCGCTTCCCTCGTGGCCTTTACCGCTACCGGCTGTGCCGACATGAGCCCGACCCAGCGCGGCACCGCACAGGGCGCCGGCATCGGCGCTGCCCTGGGTGGCATCGTCGGCGCCAGCACCAGCGGCGGCGGCGGCAAGCGCGCCGCGGGCGGCGCGGCGATCGGCGCCGCTGCCGGCGCGGTGATCGGCAACATCTGGTCCAAGCGCATGGAAGCACAAAAGCAGGCCATGGAGCAGGCCACCCAGGGCACCGGCGTGCAGGTCAGCCAGACCGCCGACAACCGCCTGAAGCTCGACATCCCGAGCGACGTCTCGTTCGATACCGGCCGTTCCGACATCAAGTCGAACTTCCAGCCGGTGCTCGACCGCTTCGCCTCCACGCTGCAGGAAAACCCGGGCACCACCGTGGTCATCATCGGCCACACCGATAACACCGGCACCGATGCGATCAACCAGCCGCTGTCGGTCGACCGCGCCGCCCGCACCCGCGATTACCTGGCTGGCCGCGGTGTCAACCCGGGCCGCATCACCATCGAAGGCCGCGGCTCGCGCGAGCCGATCGCGTCGAACAGCGATGCGTCGAGCCGTGCACGCAACCGCCGCGTCGAGATCTACGTCGCCGAGCGCGGTCAGGGATAATTTCCCGCGCTGTCTAGACAAGGGCCGGCTTTGCCGGCCTTTTTTTTGTCCTATGAATAAGTTTTTCTTATTCATTGCGTAAGAGCCATGAAGCAGGAGCCCATATGCTATGAGCATTCCTTATGGGTGTCGCAATTTATAAACAAATTACCAAACAAATTTGACTTTTGTTTGCCCGGAATGTTTTGATGGCGGGCTCAGGTGAATGTTCACACATTGTCACGTTCGCCGGAGATGTCATCAACAAGCGTAAGACGCCGCCCCGCTCGCGGACCGCGGCTGTGTTTCAGAAGTTTCGGAGAAATTTTGTCTAAGCAGCAACTCGTAGTAAAGCGCAGTGTCATCGCTGTCGCTGTGGCCCTGGCTTCCACCAGCGCCGCGTTTGCCCAGCAAAACGCTGAGGCCTCGGTCCAGAAAGTCTACGTGACCGGTTCCAACATCAAGCGCGCCGACAAGGAAGGTTCCTCGCCGGTCGCCACCATCAATGCCAAGCAGATCGCCGCGACCGGCGCCAACACCGTGTCGGAGCTGCTGCATTCCATCCCGGCCTTCGGCTCGGGTACCTCGAACGACATCACCGACGGCAGCTTCTCCAAAGGCGCCTCGACCGCGTCGCTGCGCGGCCTCGGCTCGTCGTCGACCCTCATCCTGCTCAACGGCCGCCGCATCACCGCGTCGGCCTACGCCGACCCGAACCAGGGCAAGTCGGCCGTGTATGATCTGAACACGATCCCGGTCTCGGCGATCGAACGCGTCGAGATCTTCAAGGACGGCGCATCGGCCGTCTACGGCTCGGACGCGATCGCGGGCGTGATCAACTTCATCACCAAGTCGAACTACCAGGGCGGCGAGATCACCGCCGCGACCAGCGCCAACGACAACCTCGAATTCGCGCGCCGCAACGTGGCAGGCGTGTTCGGCTTCGGCGACCTGCAGGAAGACCGCTACAACGCCTTCTTCACCTTCGACCTGGCTTCGCGCGACCGCACCGGCATCCGCGACGCCCGCGACGTGAAGCAGCACATGTACGCCGACATCAACGCGCGCCTGAACGAATATGGCAGCTATGTCTCCAGCCAGCCGTTCTTCTTCCGCGAGCGTACCGCCGGCGCGCGCAACTTCGCCACCACCCTGGCCAACGGCGCCGACATCGTCAACCGCCTCGGCTGCGATCCGTCGCAGCAGGTCACCGGCAACCGCGACAAGCACAACCTCACCGCGACCTCGATGCTGAACGGCCGCACCTTCTGCAACTACGACACCTGGAGCAACCAGGAAGCGCAGTCGAAGGGCAACGACGCCAACCTGCTGGGCAAGCTGACGTACCAGGTGACCCCGGACATCACCGCCTTCGTCGAAGCCGGCTACACCCGCACCGAGCGCGAATACACCAGCAATTCCTCGACCATCGTGTCGACCTCGCCGACCACCGTGTTCCGCGCCGACGGCACCGCCAGCGACTACCAGCTGATCCTGCCGGCCGGCCATCCGGACAACCCGTGGAGCACCTCGCGCGCAGCCGTGGGCTACCGCTTCTCCGGCATCGACGGCGGCGCCAAGAACGTCAACCAGTCGGGCCGCCTGCTGGCCGGCCTGAAGGGCACCAGCGGCGCCTGGGACTGGGAAACCGCCCTGCTGCTGAACCGCAGCGAGCGTACCGAGACCATGAAGGGCATGCTGTACCGCCCGACCATCGACCGCATCGTCAGCGAAGGCCGCACCCTGGCCCAGACAGCTAGCGACAGCAACGCCTACCGCGACGTGGTGAACGAGGGCTACGCCCAGGTCAGCCAGTTCGACGCCAAGGCATCGACCACCCTGGGTACCCTGGCCGGCGGCGACATCGGCCTGGCCTTCGGCGGCGAGATCCGCCAGGAAAAGCTGGCGCTGACTCCGGACTACCAGACGCAGGTCGGCAACATCATCGGCCTGGCCAACTCGCTGGTCGACGGCCGCCGCATGGTGAAATCGGCCTTCGTCGAACTGCGTACCCCGTTCACGAAGAACTTCGAAATGGACTTCGCCGGCCGCTACGACAAGTACCCGACCGAAAACAGCTTCGTGCCGAAGGTCGGCGCCAAGTTCATCGTCAACGACAAGCTGACCTTCCGCTCGTCCTACGCCGAAGGCTTCCGCGCCCCGGCCCTGTCGCAAATCGCCGAAGGCGGCGTGCAGTCGTTCTCGACCCTGGTCGACACCGTGCGCTGCCCGGACGGCAAGAACCCGCTGGACGGCGGCGACGCGTCGGACTGCCGCCGCAGCATCTCGTCGCGCTCTAAGGCCAACCCGGACCTGAAGCCGGAAACCTCGAAGAGCTTCTCGTTCGGCGCGATCATCGCCCCGACCAGGAACATCGACGTCCTGGTGGACTACTACAAGATCCGCAAGGAAGACGAAACCGCCCTGCTGTCGGCCGGCTACGTGGTGGATCACCCGGACCTGTACCCGGGCCTGGCCATTCGTGACACCAATCCGGCAAACCAGCTGATCGGCGCCAACGGCCAGCCGATCCCGGGCACCGGTCCGCTGACCGCCGTGAACCGCTACTACGTGAACCAGGGCGCAACCGAGACCTCGGGCCTGGACCTTGAAGTGGCGCACCGCCTGAACCTGGGCGACAACGGCCGCCTGACCACCAAGTTCGACTGGTCCTACGCGCTGACCTTCAAGCGTTCGGAGCGTCCGGGCGAAGTGGAGGCCAACGTGGTCGGCACCGCCGGCGGCTACTCGGACTGGGCGATCACCGTGGGCGACATCCCGCGTCACCGTGCCCACCTGTCGACCAACTGGTCGAAGGGCGCGCACTCGCTGACCGGCTCGGTGGACTTTGTCTCGCCGATCTCGCTGCTGCGCCGTACCGACAACGACGTCACCTACCCGGTGCCGTATTGCCACTACGGCGCCGGCCAGCCGGCTGGCGCGACCAGCCTGGGCGGCCTGGAGAAGTTCAGCAACTGGGTGCACGATTGCCAGGTGCCGGAATGGACCACGTTCAACGTCGCGTACTCGTACAGCGGCTTCAAGAACTGGACCCTGTCGGCCAACATCAAGAACATCTTCGACACCGCGGCTCCGTACGATCCGCGTTACCCGACCGAAGGTTTCAACACCCAGCTGCACAATGCGATGGGCCGTTACTTCCGCGTGAGCGCAAGCTACAAGTTCTGATCGAACGACTAGCCTGAACGAAAGCCGCCTGGCGAGAGCCCGGCGGCTTTTTTATTTGTGCCGGGCACCCGGGCGCTTGGCCTGTCCCATCGGCGCCATAGTCGCTTCGAACCGTATCCGGAGCCACTCATGCAAGACGACGACCCGATCCGCATCCTCAAACAGGAAACCCTGTCCGACGATTACTGCGAGCTCAAGAAAGTCACCTTCAGGCAGCGCCGCCGCGACGGCAGCGTGCAGGAACAAAGCCGCGAGGTCTACGCGAACGCCGGCGGCGCCGCCGTGCTGCTCTACAACCCAGAGCGGCGCACCGTCCTCCTGACCCGCCAGTTCCGCCTCGGCGCGCACCTGGCCGGCCATGAGGGCTTCGCGATCGAAGTCCCGGCCGGCAACCTGGGCGACACCGACCCGGGCGAGCGGGTACGCGCCGAACTGTGCGAGGAAACCGGCTTTCGCGGCCACGGGCTGCGCAAGGTGATCGAATTCCTGCCGAACCCCTCCTCGCTCACGGAAACGGTGCACTGCTTCCTGGGCGAATACGGGGAGCGCGACCGCAAGGGTACAGGGGGCGGCAAGGAAAAGGAAGGCGAGGACATCGAAGTCCTCGAGATGGACGTTGACGAGGCTTTCAGGCAGGTGAAGGAAGGCGGCATCAATGACGCCAAGACGGTGATCCTGCTGCAGTTCCTGCGCGAGGAACTGCAGCAAGCAAACGGATCACATCCGTAGGGTGGGCGGGTCTCCCGCCCACGCGGTCGACTGCCGCCAACGCCGTCGCGACGTGGCACCCTGCAGCTATCGCCGCGTGGGCGGCAAAGCCGCCCACCCTACGAAAAGCACAATGCGGTGTCAGGTGGTTTCGGTGAACGCCAGGTACAGCTCGCGCGCACGGCGCGCCACCGGGCCGGCCTCGAGCGTGCGGTCCTCATAGCGTGTGCACGGCGTCACCTTGCCGTAGTTGCCGGTACTGAAGATCTCGCGCGCCGTCATCAGCTCCTCCGGCGCCACGCTGCGCTCTTCCACATGCACGCCCTCCGATGCCAACAGCGCGATCACGCGCGCGCGGGTGATGCCGGCCAGGAAGGTGCCGTTCAGCTTCGGCGTCACCACGGCGCCATCCTCGGCCACGATGAACAGGTTCGAAGACGCGAACTCGGCCACGTTGCCGTCGGCGTCGAGCATGATCGCCTGGTCGAAGCCGCGGGCCTTGGCCTCGCGCATGGCGCGGGTCGAGTTGGCATACAGGGCCGAGGCCTTGGCGTCGGTCGGCGCCATGTCCGGCTGCGGGCGGCGCAGGGTCGACAGGCAGCTCGAGAAGCCGGTGAACGGCGGCAGCGGTGCGTCGAAGATCGTCAGGGCGAACTGGCTGGCCTCGGCCACCGGGATCAGGAAGCCCTCGGTGCCGAACACCAGCGGGCGGATATACAGCTCGGCGTCGGGCGGGAACTTGGCCACGCCTTCGCGCACCAGGGTTTCCATCTCGTCCACGCTCAGCGGGCAGCGCAGGCCCAGCTTCTCGCTCGAGGCGATCACGCGCTCCAGGTGCGGGCGCAGGTCGGGCAGCTTGCCGCGCATGGCGCGCGCGCCGTCGAAGACCGAGGAGCCCAGCCACAGGCTGTGGTCCATCGCGCCGTACAGCGGCACATTGCCTTCAGTCCATTGTCCGTTGAAATAAGTCAGGTACATGCATGCCTCGTTTTACATTGATACAGCCCATCAGTGTAACGCTTTCAGCGGGTTCATTGTTCGGTGGCGAACCATGAAGTAGCTTTGCCTCGCGTACACTATGGCTTTCCAGTATCAACATTGCCCATGCTCGCCATTCTCGAACGGATCAACCCCGACAGCGACCAGATCGACCTGCTGGTCGACCTGGTCGATTGCCTGCGCCCGCGTAATCGCTGGGTCTGGCAAAAGGCGGACGATCCGGCGCAAAACGTGCGCACGCTGACCCAGCTGCTCAAGGGCAATCCGTCGCAGGCCTGGGCGCTGCGGCGCTACCTCACGACCATGCTGGAACGGCGCCGCCATACCAGCCTGTACAGCGACATCGGCATCCTCTCGAACGACGGTTTCGTCACGGAACTGAAGCGGCGCGTCACCTACCGCTTCCTGCCGCCGGCGCTCAACGACCTCTACCTGTCGGACGCGCTCGACCAGGTGCTGTACGACGAGGACGACCACCAGTGGATCTGCATGGTGCCCACCGCCGACTGGATGGAGCTGTTCGACGTCATCGCCAACGCCCCGCCGCCCCAGGACCGCAGCGGCGGACCGGCCACACCCGACCGGGCGCGCTACGTCACCCTGATGGGCCTGCTGGACGCGATCCGCACCCTGTCCTGCCGCATCTGCGCCCTGGGCCTCGAGCCGCGCCTGATCCACAGCTACAGCGAGATCGAGGATTTCGACTCGCCCTTCCTGATGCAGAACATCGAGGTCAACCGCTACCTCGACGAATACGCGCGCTACCTGGACGGCAAGATCGAGCAGCCCGAAGACGCGCGCCACCTCCTGGTGATGCTCGACCAGTGCGAAGAGGTGGTGCTCAAGATCCGCCGCGGCGCCCAGTCCACCGGCACCAGCGTGGCGCTGACCTACCTGCTGGTGGCCTTGCACCAGAGCATAGACCGGCTGCACAAGCTGCTCTACCTAGTGGACCTCAGCGGCTCGTTGCCGAGCGCGCCGAGCGTGGACCTGGTGGCGGTGGCCAGCCGCGCCGCCAACCCGGAGCGGCCGCAAGCGAGCGGCCGCCGCCTGGCCGCCGTGGCGCTGGCGGAAGAACTGATCGCGGCGCACAACGCCAAGTACCGCGTTCGCGGCCTGCTGCGCGACAACGTCGACCTGCTGGCCCGCAACGTCACCGAGAATGCCAGCCGCACCGGCGAACACTACATCGCCGAAACCCGGAGCGACCTGCGCCACATGTTCGTGGCGGCCTCGGGCGCCGGTTTCATCGTCGGCTTCATGGCCATGTTCAAGATCATGCTGGGCTACCTGCACACCGCGCCCCTGGTCGAGGCCTTCCTGTTCAGCATGAACTACTCGCTGGGCTTCATCCTCATCTACGTCCTGCACTTCACGGTGGCGACCAAGCAGCCGGCCATGACCGCGCAGCACATCGCCGCCTCGCTGCAGCGCGCCGACAACGGACGCGGGCTGGACGTGGACAGCCTGGCGGACCTTGTCACCAAGGTCTTCCGTACCCAGATAGTAGCCGTGCTCGGCAACGTGCTGCTGGCCTTCCCGGTGGCCTGGGCGATCGCGATCGGCTACAAGGCGATCAACGGCAACCACATCGTCGACCCGGTCAAGGCGCACCACCTGCTCATGGACGTCGATCCGGTCCACAGCCTGGCCCTGTTCTATGCGGCGATCGCCGGCGTCTGGCTGTTCCTGGCGGGCCTGATCTCGGGCTACTACGACAACAAGGCGCTGTACACCCGCATGGGCCAGCGCGTGCGCCAGCTGCGCCGCCTGCGCCGCCTGCTGGGCGAGGAACGGCTCGGCCGCTTCGCCGGCTATATCGAGGATAACCTGGGAGGCCTGATGGGTAACTTCTTCTTCGGCTTGATGCTCGGGATGACCGGCACGATCGGCTTCCTGCTCGGCCTGCCCCTCGACATCCGCCACGTCACCTTCTCGACCGCCAACCTAGCCACCGCCCTCGTCGGCCTCGACTACCACGTGCCGCTCGAAGTAGTGGTCAATGCCGCCTCCGGCGTGCTCCTGATCGGCGCGGTCAACCTCCTGGTCAGCTTCGGTCTGGCGCTGTGGGTGGCGATGCGCGCCCGCAAGATCCGCTTCAAGCGCGGCATCCTGCTGATCCAGGCGCTGGGCCGCCACCTGATCGCCGCGCCCATCGATTTCTTCCTCGGCCCCAAGCAGCAGCCGATCAGCCGTGACTCCAGCAGTGAACTCATCATGAGGGACACGAAATGAACAACAAGCGCCTGACCTCCTTCCTCGCCTTCCTGGCCTTCGTCTGCGTGGTCGCCTCGTGCAAGTCGCTGCCCGATGCCGGGTCCCTGCCGGCGGACCCGGCCAAGGCGACGCCGGCTGTGGCCACGCCGCGCGGCATGCTGGACAACAAACAGGCAGCCCAGCTGCTGCGCAAGCGCTGGGCCAACGCCTCGCCCGACCTCAAGCAGCTGGCGGTGCTGGAAGAACAGGCCACCGGCGCGCCGCTCATCCCCGGCAACAAGGTGACGCTGCTGTTCGACGGCCCCGCGACCATGCGCGAAATGATGGCGGCGGCGCGCGACGCCACATCCTCGATCAACCTCGAGACCTACATTTTCGACCGCGACCCGATCGGCATGCAGTTCGCCGAACTGCTGATGGAAAAGCGGCGCCAGGGCGTGATCGTCAACATCATCGCCGACGGCGTCGGCACCCTGGCAACCCCCAAGGAATTCTTCGAGCGCCTGCGCGGCGCCGGCATCAACGTGGTGATCTTCAATCCGGTCAATCCGCTGCAGCGTCCCGGCGCCTGGCAGCTGAACAACCGCGACCACCGCAAGATCATGGTGGTGGACGGCCGCATCGGCTTCACCGGCGGCATCAACATCAGCGAGACCTATGCCAACAGCTCGCTGTTCCGCTCGCGCAAGAAGCCCGAGACGGTCGACGCCGAGCAGGTCGGCTGGCGCGACACCCACATCCGCATCGAGGGCCCGGCGGTGGCCGCGCTGCAGTACGCCTTCATCGACAACTGGGTGCACCAGGATGCCGGCGAGCTGCCGCCGGCCGAGTACTTCCCGCGCCTGGCCCCGGCCGGCGACAAGGTGATGCGGGTGCTGGCCACCTCGCCGGATCGCGATTCGGAGATCTACAAGTCGCTGATGGTGGCCATGAACGAGGCCAAGAAGTCGATCCACATCACCTCGGCCTATTTCGTGCCGGACCGGCAGATCGTCGATTCGCTGGTCGCGGCGGCCAAGCGCGGCGTCGATGTGAAGCTGGTGCTGCCGGGCGTGTCCGACCACGACCTGATCATGTATGCCGGCCAGGCCTTCTACGACGAACTGCTGGCGGGCGGCGTCAAGATCTACCAGCTGCAGGTGGCGGTGCTGCACGCCAAGACGGCGGTGATCGACGGGATCTGGTCGACCATCGGCTCGGCCAACATCGACCGCCGCAGCTTCATCCACAACTACGAGCTGAACGTGGTGGTGCTGGACCCGGCCTTCGGCAAGGACATGGAAGCGGCCTTCAACGAAGACCTGCGCAGCTCCAAGGAAGTGACGCTGGACCAGTGGCGCGACCGGCCATGGAAGGACCGCCTGCGTGAATTCATCGGGCGGCTGGCCGAGTACTGGATCTGATGTTGCTTACAGCCCCGCTGCCATCAGGCCATCGATGTGCGGCGTCCACACACTACCCGTGCGCATGAACTTCTCGGTGGCCATCACCTCGAAGTGGCCGTGCACCACGTCCCAGCCGTAGCGGTCGATCTCGACCTTCTGCGGCTCCACCCGCAGCACGTTGAACGAGTTCACCTCGCCCCGCCCCCGGGTCGAGGTGGCCGTCCCGGCCTGCACCACCAGCGCCGCGTACTCGCTCAGCTGGTAGCGCGCCGCCGTGCTGCCCGCATGGCTGGCGTGCATGTGCCCGCCCATCAGGATGTCCACCCCGCACTCGGAGAAGGCCTGCATGGCGCGCGGCGCCCGGTTCACCAGGTCGCGTTCCTCGAAGTGATCGGGCAGGTCGAAGGGATGGTGGGCCACGATGATGCGCGTGACGTCCGGCGGGACGTTCGCCAGCTGCTGGCGCACCACCGCCAGCTGGTCGCGGCTGACCTTGCCGTCCTTGATGGTGAAGGAACGCGCCGTGTTGACGCCTACCACGGCGATCTCCTCGTCGAGGTAGAAGGGATCCAGGTCGTCGGTGATGTAGCGCCGGTAGCGCGCCAGCGGCTTCACGAAGCGGCGGAACACGTTGTACAGCGAGATGTCATGGTTTCCCGGCACGATGATCTGCGGGCCCGGCAGCGTGTCGAGGAAGGCGCGCGCCTCTTCGAACTGCTCCGGCCTGGCGCGCTGGGTCAGATCGCCCGAGACCACCAGCACGTCCGGGGCGATCCGTTCGATCAGTTCACGCAATGGCGCCAGCAGGCTGTGGTCGACGCGGCCGAAATGCAGGTCCGACAGGTGTACGAGTGTGCGCATCCTTTTCCCCGGGTTGGTCTTTTATTCAGATGTCCTGCGGCGCCGCCGGCCGGCCGGCGAGCCGCTCGCGCGCCCGGCGACGCCGGTTGAAGGTGGCGGCGCCGGTGATGCAGATCGCCAGCCAGCCGCAACCCTCGGCGACCGCGGCCAGCACGTCGGACAAATAATGGACTCCAAGATACATCCTCGAGAACGCGACCGTCGCCACCATCGCCAGCGCCAGCACGAAGGGCAGCACCCTGCCCCACCAGGAGCGCGCCTGGCGCGCCGCATAGCAGGCGAGGAAGCCGTACAGCACCGTCGCGCCCATCGCGTGGCCGCTGGGGAAGCTGTAGGTGCTCAGTTCCAGCAGGGGCTCGACGAAATGCGGCCGCGCGCGCTCGAAGGTGTGCTTCAACAGTACGTTGAGGATCTGGCCGCCGGGCACGCTGGCGACCAGGGCCAGCGTCCAGTAGCGGTGCCCGCGCCGGTACAGCCAGATGCCGGCCAGCAGGGCCATGGCCAGGATGCCGGGCGTGCTGTGCATGTGGGTGACGAGCATCAGGAAGGCGCGCAGGCCCTCGTTGGCGCGCGCGTGCGCATGCAGCCAGTTGGCCACTTCCACGTCGAGCTGGGTGATCGGAGCGCCGGCGACCACGGCGCCGGCCATGTGCGCAAAGACCGCGGTTGCCAGCAGGAGCATCGCCACGCCGGCGGTCAGGTGCAGGCCGTACTGCCCTTCGGCGGAAAAACGGGCGGCGGCAAAGCGGTAGAGTCGGGGAAGGATGTGATTCGTCATGCCTGGGTCGGGTGGTTTCGCGGATGAGCCTCCATATGTGGGGTCTTGGCGAAAAAACCACAACAATAAAAATTTACTGTATATCCACCCAGTACCTGTAGGTTTATACAGTAGTTGTGATATTCTTTACTCACTTCAACGATTTTAATAAAAGGAAACACCATGACCACTCTGAACAGCAACTTCGGCCTGGAATATGCACCTGTCCCTTTTATGGTCCGTCTCGGCCGTCGCGAACTCCTGATCACCCGTGATTTCCGCAAGCGTTTCTATGCGGTGAACCCGATCATCGAATGCGATACCGGCATCGAGGCAGGTCATCTGGAAATCCTGCTGTTCAAGCGCTGGCTGCTCATCCTGTCGAAGGCGCACTAAAAAAACCGCATATTGTTAGGCGAATAAATTCGTTCCTTCAGGGGGAACTGAGCCGTAAGCTGCAGGCTCCAAACTGCCCTCTGAAAGAACAACATGCTTCGCAAAACCTTCCTGCATTCGCTGGCTGCCCTCACCCTGGTGGCGCCGCTCGTGACCCCGGCGACGGCTTTCGCTGCCGACGTTACCCTGCTCAACGTGTCCTACGACCCGACCCGCGAGCTCTACCAGGACATCGATGCCGCCTTCGCCCGCCAATGGAAGGCAAAGACCGGCGACAACGTCACGGTCAAGCAATCGCACGGCGGTTCGGGCAAGCAAGCCCGCGCCGTCATCGACGGCCTGTCGGCCGACGTCGTCACGCTGGCGCTGGCCTACGACATCGATGCTATCAGCGAAAAAGGATTGATTGCGCCCGACTGGCAGAAGCGCCTGGCTTACCGTAGCTCGCCCTACACCTCGACCATCGTGTTCCTGGTCCGCAAGGGTAATCCGAAAAAGATTCGCGACTGGGGTGACCTGGTCAAGCCGGGCGTGGCGGTGATCACGCCGAATCCGAAGACCTCGGGCGGCGCGCGCTGGAACCACCTGGCCGCCTACGGCTACGCGCTGCGCCAGCCGGGCGGTTCGCCCGCCAGCGCCAAGGATTACCTGGCCAAGCTGTACAAGAACGTGCCGGTGCTCGACTCGGGCGCGCGCGGCGCCACCACCACTTTTGTCGAACGCGGCATCGGCGACGTGCTGCTGGCCTGGGAAAACGAAGCCCTGCTGGCCCTGCGCGAGCTGGGTCCGGACAAGTTCGAGATCGTGGCGCCGTCGATCAGCATCCTGGCCGAACCGCCGGTGGCCGTGGTTGACAAGAACGTCGACAAGAAAGGCACCCGCAAGGTGGCCCAGGCCTACCTCGAGTTCCTGTACACCGATGAGGCGCAGGATATCGTCGCCAAGAACTACTACCGTCCGGCGGTGGACAAGTTCGCCAAGAAGTATGCCGCGCAGTTCCCGAACGTGAAGCTGTTCCCGATCACCGAGCTGGGTGGCTGGGCGCAGGCGCAGAAGGCACACTTCGCGGATGGCGGGCTGTTCGACCAGATCTACGCGCCGGGCCGCTGAGCCGGAACCCTTACGGGCGGCCGCCTTCCGGCGCCGCCCGCCATTGCGGCCCGGTTCGCTGCAAGCCGCAATAGGCGGCGATCCGCGCCGCCGTGACGTTCGCCCTGTCCTCGTCGAGCCCGGCGCCGAAGCGGTAGCAGCCGTCCTCGGTCTCGATTTCGACCAATCCTTTCCCGATCCCCAACGCGATGTTCTGGCTCTCGGCCGACAAGGAGCCCAGCGGCGGCGATGGCGCGATGCGCACCGAGCGCACCTTGCCTGCAGCCAGCACCAGCATCTCCTCGTCCTCCAGCGCCCAGGCTTCGGGCTTGTCCCGGTACAGCAGCAGCTCGTCGCGCACGAACAGGTTTCGGTACAGCAGCGCAACCATAGCGGTTCCCACCAGCACCAACAGCCATACCTTGAACCAGGAAAAGCGTTCCGGCGGGCCGTCGAACAGCTTGAATCCAAGCCAGGCCAGGATGGCCAGGCCGGCACAGGACACGGCAACGATCGGCAGCAGCTTCGAGGGCGGGCAGACGATGTGCAGCGGTTCGGAATCCGAAGGCGATGGGTAGCGGGTCATTGATAGTCGTGTTGTCAGAAGGACCACTGTAAGACCAAAAGTATCCGCTAGGCAAGCGAAAACGCCAGATTATCCAGCCGGGCTAGCATGGTGACCGTTCATCAACGGCCTGTCCCTGCGGCCGAGCGCCGCGGACAGTCCTCTTCACCCACCTTGAAAGGGACGTACGTCATGGCAATCAGACTCAGGAAACTCCACGATCAGGTCATGGTCATCACCGGCGCCACCAGCGGCATCGGCCTGACCACCGCCCGTATGGCCGCCGCACGCGGCGCCCGCCTCGTCCTGGCCGCGCGCAGCAAGGACGCCCTCGACGAACTGGCGGACGAGATGCGCAGCCGCGGCGCCATGGTCGAGACCGTGGCCGCCGACGTCGGCAACATCGCGGACGTCGAGAAGATCGGCGAGAAGGCCATTGCGTGCTTCGGCCGCATCGACACCTGGGTCAACAATGCCGGCATCTCGGTGTTCGGCCGGCTGGAAGAAGTCAAGCCGGAAGACCACCACCGCCTGTTCCAGACCAACTTCTGGGGCACCGTCAACGGTTCGCTGGAAGCGGTACGGCGCATGAAGCACCGCGGCGGCGGCGCCATCATCAACGTCGGCAGCGAGGTGTCGGAACGCGCCATCCCCATGCAGGGCATGTACGCGGCCTCGAAGCATGCGGTGAAGGGCTTCACCGATGCGCTGCGCATGGAAGTGGAAAAGGAAGGCGCGCCGCTCGCGGTCACGCTGGTGCGCCCGGCCGCGATCGACACCATGTTCGCGGTCCACGCGCGCAACTACATGGACAAGGAACCGGCCCTGCCGCCGCCGATCTACGCGCCGGAAGTGGTGGCCGACGCCATCCTGTACTGCGCCGAGAATCCGAAGCGCGACGCCTACGCGGGCGGCGCCTCGAAGATGATCGCGGCCGGCTCCAGGCTGATGCCGGCGCTGTTCGACCGCTACATGAACGCCAGCATGTTCAAACAGCAGAAATCGAGCCGCCCCAGCGCGCCGAACCGCCGCGACGCCCTCTACAAGCCGGACGAGTCGACCGAACTGCGCCAGCGCCAGGGCATGCCGCAGAACGTGCACGAGCGCAGCCTGTACACCAAGACCAGCCTGCGCTCCTCGCCCTTGACCACCGCCCTGGTGGGCGGCGGCGCGCTGTTAGCCGCCTTCAGCCTCTCGCGGCGGTTTGGTCGTTAAGAAGTCGGTGTCCTCCTCGGTCAGCGGCAGATCGGGGATGGACACGACCTGGTCGGTGTCGATGTCGGCGCCGTCCTTGCCGACCTTGTCGCGCCCGGCCGCGGCGCGCTCGCCGGTGCCGCCCATGTCGCTGTCGCCCGAGAAGTCGGCGTCGCCGACATCCGGACCGGCAGTGCCGCCGGCGTGGCTTTCTTCCATGTCCGAGGTGCTGCCGTGGTCGAATTCGAGCGTCTGGTCAGGGTCGAGCGCGTCGGCAAAGCCGGGGCCGCCGACCACGTCGCTGCCGGTGTCGGAAATGTCGCTCGGGCCGAGGGAATCGATGCCGTGTCCCTTGCCGAGACTACGGTCCGGACGTTCCGGGAAGTTGTCCGGATCAAGTGTGCTTGCGCCTGTCATGTTGTCTCCAAAAGTGGTTTAGCCATGGAGACAGGCTAACGTTTTTTGCAACATCGCGTCGCCGCGCACACTCTTAAAATGCCCGCCGCATCCCTAGGTTGATCGCCCCGCCGCCGCCATGCCGCACGTTGGCGTTGCGGATGCCGCTCTGCTGCTGGATGTGCGAATACGCGGCGTAGAAATCCAGCTTGCGCGAGATGGCGTAGGTCGCCCCGACCGCGATCTGGCGCGCGTCGCGGTTGGCCGGGTCGCGGTCGTTCTTGCGGATGTAGGAAGCCAGCAGCGTGGTCGCATGGCTGACCGGCACCGCCACCCCGGCCAGCACGTCGCGGCTGTCGGTGGACGGGATGCCGGCGATGCCGGCGCCGTAGGGATTGTCCGGGTTGAACAGCGGCGAGCTGCCCCAGCCGCGGTTGGCGCTGTAGGCCGCATAGGCCGTGCCCCAGTCGAAGCGCATGTTGGCGGCGATGATGGAATTCTTTGCGGCCATGCTGATGTCGACCGGATTGATGCGAGTGACCTTGGCCACGTTGCGGTTCTGGTGCGCCGCGCGGATCGTGAAGGGGCCGGCCTTGAAGCCGACCGTCATGCCCCAGGCGCGGCCCGAGGGCGAGCCGTCGATGTCGCCCTTGCCCCAGGACGATCCGGCCGTGAAGCCATTGAAGCGGCCCTGGTAGATGACGCTGTCGCTGCTGCGGCGCGCGTCCTCGGCGCCGCTGCCGCTGCCGGCCAGGCCGCCGTGGAACGGATCGCCGACGTCGCTCAGCGTACGGAAATCGAGGTTGTACTGGCGGCCCGCGCTCAGCAGCTGGGCTTCGCTGGTACGCCGCTGCTGCGCCTCGTGCGCGGTTTCCAGCATGAAAATCGCCGGCGCCTCACCCGCGCGGCCGCTGCCGGTTCCGCCCTGGGCGGGCACTGCCTTACCGGCGCTGTCCGCGGACGGCGCCGCGCAGCCCTTGCCGCAGCCGGCTTCCCTGACTTCCTTCAGCGCCTCGCGCGCACCGGTGCTCCCGTCGGGAGCAGCCGCGTTTTCTGCCGAGGCGCACGCCGCGCTCGCTCCGAGCACGGCGCATGCGACGATTGACATCTTCATGGCGTCATTCCCTCTCTGATGCCATCATTGCCTTCTTTGACGAACTGATCTGTCTACTACCTCACATAAAAACAGCTTCGTCCATACGTGCACTTCTGAGCCGAACTTTCCCGCTTGCTTAAGGTTCTACACCGTAGAATGAGTGGGCACAAGAGGCTTTCACAAAACCGGAGGAGACCCATGTCATTTGTTGTCCGCGCGCTGCCGATTCTTGCCGTAGCTTTAAGCGCCGCCTTCAGCCCGCTTCCCGTACAGGCCCAGCAGCCGGCCGCGGCGCCGATGAGCCACGTGGCGTGGTCGCGCAGCGCCAACATCTATGAAGTGAACATCCGGCAATACACGAAGGAAGGCACGTTCAATGCATTCGCCCAGCACCTGCCGCGATTGCGCAAGATGGGCGTAGACATCCTGTGGCTGATGCCGGTCCACCCCATCGGCGCCAAGAACCGCAAGGGCACGCTCGGAAGCTACTACGCGGTGCGCGACTACACCTCCGTGAACCCGGAATTCGGCAGCATGGACGACTTCAAGCGCCTCGTGAAGCAGGCGCAAGGGCTCGGCATGCGCGTCATCATCGACTGGGTGGCCAACCACACGGCCTTCGACAACCCGTGGACGGTGCAGCACAAGGACTGGTACCTGAAGGATGCCAAGGGCGAACTGTTCCCGGTCACCTATACCGAAGGCGCGGAACCCGAGTACTGGACCGACGTTACCGGCCTCGACTGGAAACAGCCCGGCCTGTGGCAAGGGATGACCGAGGCAATGGCCTTCTGGGTGCGCGAGACCGGCATCGACGGCTTCCGTTGCGACGTGGCGGCCAAGGTGCCGACCGCCTTCTGGGAACAATTGCGTGTCGAGCTGGAGCGGATCAAGCCGGTGTTCATGCTGGCCGAGGCCTGGCAGCCGGAGCTGCACACACGCGCATTCGACATGAGCTATGGCTGGGATACCCTGGGCCTCTTCAAGGACATCGCCAGGGGCAAGGCCGATGCGCGGGCGCTACGGACCCTGTTCGAGAAGCCGCCGGTGGCCTACCCGGAGCACGCCTACCGCATGCGCTTCACCAGCAACCACGACGAGAATTCCTGGCACGGCAGCGACGCGGAACACTACGGACCGGCCTTCCAGGCGATGGCGGTGCTGGCGGCGACGCTGCCGGGCATGCCCCTGATCTACGGCGGGCAGGAAGCCGGGCTGGACAAGCGCCTGGAATTCTTCGAGAAGGACCCGATCGCGTGGCGCGAGCATCCCAACGCGGCGCTGTACACCTGGCTGCTCAAGCTCAAGCATGACAACCCGGCGCTGTGGAACGGACAGTATGGCGGGACGATGCGGGTGCTGGAGACCGGGAACGACAAGGTGTTTGCGTTCAGGCGGCAAAAGGATGGGAATGCCGTGGCAGTGACGGTGAACCTGTCCGAGGCGCAGCAGCAGTATGCGCTCCCCGGCGCCGCGCGGAAGGCGACGCTGGGCGCGTGGGAGTACCGGGTGTCAGCGCCCGCGCAGTAGGCGCCCCGGGTGCCGGTCGCGGCTAGCGCCGCAAGCCGGCGAACGCCGCCGGCTCCCACTCGCGCAAGGCCAGCAGCAGACCGGTGCCGCGGCGCTGCGGCAGCGGCGCCGCCAGGCTTTCCTCGTGCAGCTGCGCGAAGCGCGCCCGCAGTTGCCGCAGTTCGCCCTGCAGCTTGGCGCGCGCACTCTCGGTGAGCATGCCGTGCACGAAGTCGAGCGCGTCGCCCGGCTGCCCGAAGGCGCTGTCGATGAATTCCGGCATGCCCTGCTCGCGGAAGTACTGGCGGATCGGCCCGCCCGGCAGCCAGTCGAAGTCGCGCGCCACGTTCAGGCGGATGCGGTTGCCCGGCAGGAGCGTGATCAGCGCCAGGCGGTCCAGGCGCAGCAGCAGCTGCACGCATTCGGCTTCGCTCAGGCGGTAGGCCTGCAGCATCTCGGCCATGGTCCAGTGGTTCAGCGCGCACACCGTCACCAAGAGCAGGCGCGCATCGGAGACCAGCTCGCGTTCCTGCGCCGGATCCAAGGTACGCAGCCGCTGATGGCCCTGCCCTGCTTCCTGCGCCAGCTCGGCCAGCGTCAGGCCCAGCAAGCCGCAGATCTCGACCAGGCGCTCGAGCGTGAACTGCTCGGTGGCGAACAGGCGCTTGACGCTCGGCTCGGACAGATCGAGGGCTTCGGCGACGTCGCGGTAGGTCTTGCCCTGCTGTTTGAGTTCGCGCTTGAGGGTGGCGATGAGTTGGGTGATTTCGGACATGCGGGCGATGGTAGCAGTATCAGACCTCGGCCGCGAGTGCGATGCCGTTCTTGCCGGTGCGCTTGACCGCATACATCGCATGGTCGGCGCGCGCCAGCCAGGCGTCGACGTCCGCCGGGTCTTCCGGCAGGTAGAGCGCGATGCCGATGCTGGCGCCGACCGCCACGGTGGCGCTGCGCAGCACGTACGGTTCCTTGAGGCGTTCGAGCAGCTTGTGCGCGGTGTCTTCGGCGTGCCGCGCGTCGGTCAGCATCTCCAGCACCACCACGAATTCGTCGCCGGCCAGGCGCGCCACCATGTCGGTCTTCCGCACGCCCTGCGCCAGGCGCTCGCCGAACTGGCGCAGCAGCTCGTCGCCTTCTTCGTGTCCGTGGTTGTCGTTGACCGCCTTGAAGCCGTCCATGTCGAGGAACAGCAGCGCGCACGGACGGCCCACGCGGCGCGCGCGGCTCATCGCCTCGGGCAGCGCCGCCAGCAGCGCGCGCCGGTTCGGCAGGCCGGTGAGCACGTCGCGCAGCAGGAGCGCCTGCAGTTCGGCGGTGCGCTCGGCCACCGCCAGCTCGAGGCGCTCGTTCATGGCCAGCAGCGCCTTGCGGTGCGCGACCTCGCTCTGCACCAGCTCGCGCATCGTGCGCGACAGGATCTGGGTCTCGAGGAAGCCATCCACCGGCGGGATCGGCGGCGGCTCCTTGCCGCTTCGCGTGGCCGCGGTGATGCCTTCGATCGCCTCGCGCAGCTTTGCCATCGGCCGGACCAGGTGGCGCGCCATCAGCGCCGCGGCGCCGGCCAGCGCCAGCGCCAGCAGCGCGCTCCAGCCGAGCATGCGCTGCTTCAGGTCCTCCGCGCCCGCCAGCGCCCGGTCCTCGGTCTGGCGCACCAGCACGGTCCAGCGCGGCGCGGCCGGATCGCGCATGTCGCCGGTCTGGCTGTAGCCGGTGAGGTAGGCGCGCCCGTCCGGCCAGACCTCGCGCAGCGCTCCGGTCTGCCCCTGCTGCGCCAGGCGCAGGCTGGCGGTGTGCACCTTCGTTTCGACCAGCGGCGCCGGACCGAGCATGACGGTGCCGTCGTCACGGATCACGAAGATCTCGGCGCCGTACTCGCGCAGCGCCGGCGTGAGCAGCGTGCGCGCATGGCTGCGCGCCCATTCCCAGCTCAGGTGCAGGCCGAGCACCGCGACTGGCTTGCCGCCGGCATCGACGATCGGGCCGGAGGCGTCGACGAAACGCCAGGGGTCGGGCTTGCGCGGCAGGATCTTCTCGAGCAGCAAGGCAGGGTGGTAGTCGGTGGCTACCACGCCGCGCATGCCGGCGGTGAACCAGGGACGCTTGCCGACGTTGACGCCCTCCAGCATGCGGCCGGTCGAGGCTACTACCTTGCCGTCGAGGTCGGCGATGCCGATCCAGGCATAGTCGGGGAAGCTGCGCTGCAGGCTTTCGAGTACCGCCCGGGTCGCGTCGGCATCGCTCGAATAGCGCACCTGCGGCAGTTCGGCCAGCAGGCGGGTGTCGCGAGTAGCTTGCTCGATCACGCGGTTGAGCGAATCGCGCATCTGCCAGGAGAGCTGCTGCAGGCGCAGCTGGGCCTCTTCGCGCGCCTGGCGCACTGCAAAATGGTTCACCAGCGCCAGTTGCAGCGCGACCGTCAGCGCGACCGTGGCACAGACGGCCAGGGTCATCAGGCTGGACAGGCGCATTTTTCCGAAGATGCCGCTCATGAACGAATGATTGCGATGGAATTCAAATAGCCGGCTATTCTAACTAGTTTCCTAACATTAATTAAATAACTATCGGCATCATTTATTGCTGACGCATCAATTTTTTGCGGCAACGCAACAAAAAAGCACGTTCAGTTCGAAATTGTGCCGTACCGGCCACAGTCGACCCTGCTGCTGCAGCTGGTGGACGAAGGAAAGCTCGACCTCGACGCGCCCTTGCCCGCCCTGCTGCCGCAGCCCCTGCCCGCCTACGACAGGCAGCCATGGGATTTCTCCGATCTCGCGCACGACGAACGCTGGCGCAGGCTGACGCCGCGCATCCTGCTCACGCATTCGTCCGGCTTCGCCAACTTCCGCTGGCTGGAGCCGGACCGCAAGCTGCGCTTCCACTTCGATCCGGGCGAGCGCTACGCCTATTCGGGCGAAGGCTTCTACATCCTGCAACTGGTGGTCGAGCGCGGCCTGCGCCTGGACACGGGCAGGGAAATGCAGCGCCGCGTGTTCGACCGCTTCGGCATGCGCAACACCAGCATGCAGTGGCGCGCGGATTTTGCCGACAACCTGGCCGACGGCTACACGCTGGACGGCAAGATGGAGCCGCACGACGAGCGCAGCCGCCCGAGCGCGGCGGGCTCGATGGACACCACCATCGAGGACCAGGCGCGCCTGTGGGCGGGTATCGTACGGGGAGACGGGTTGAGCGCGGCAGCGCGCGCCATGCTGGTGCGGGCCTGGCTGCCGATCGGCTCCGCCGCCCAGTTCCCGACGCTGACCGCGCCCCGGGCCAGCTGGCCGCAATCGCTGGCGGCGGGCCTGGGCGTGGTGAGCTTCCGCGACCGCAGCGGGCCGGCGTGGTTCAAGGGTGGGCACAACGACAGCACCGGCAACATGGTGCTGTGCCTGGAGCGCGGCCAGCGCTGCGTCGTCATGCTGGCCAACGACGTGCGCGCCGAGCGGATCTATCCCGAGCTCGCCCGGCGGGTGCTGGGCGAGACGGACATGCCGTGGCGCTGGGAATACGGCTGGTACCAGCCGTAGAGAGTCTTAGTTACCGAAATAACGGCCCGGGCGGTGCCATGCCATGACCATGCTGCTCATGGCGATCGCGCTCAGCGAGGACCAGCCCACCAGTTCCGGCGACACGATGGCCAGCGCCGCCAGCAGGATCACGGCGTCGATCGCCACCTGGGTGCGGCCGGCATTGATGCCGTAGCGCTTCTGCAGCCATAGCGTGACGATACCGGTGCCGCCCACGCCGGCGCCATGGCGCGCCAATGCCAGGATGCCCATGCCGCAGAAAGTGCCGCCGCCCAGGGCCGCGACCATCGGGTGGATGTGGCCGATCACCAGGCCATTCGGCATCAGCTTGAGCATGGCCATGATCAGGATGCTGCCGGCCAGCGACTTGATGGTGAAGCGCGCGCCCATGAACAGGTAGCCGAACAGGAAGAACGGCAGGTTGATGAGCATGAACAGCAGGCCGACCGAATAGCCGGACACGTAGGACGTCAACAGCGAGATGCCGGCCACGCCGCCCGTGATCAGGCCGGCGGCCTGCAGCAGCAGGACGCCCATCGCGACGAACAGCACGCCAACCAGGATGCCGTAGACGTCGTCGAACAGGGTATGCGGCTTGATCGAGGCCACGTTCTTGCCCTGGGCCGCCTGCGTTTGCAAGGCGCCCTGCATCATCGCGCCACCTCAGTACCCGACACATGCGCCGACGCATGCAGGGCGCATCCGTCAAATCGGTAGGAAGTCGAGCCGGGCAGGAGATGATGCTTCATTTTCCTCACTATGCGTGTACAAAGTCGGGGGAGTCAGCGCTGCCGGAGGATGGCACTTGTGGTGGCAGGATCCGGGAACGTGGAAGGTACGGCTGGGTAGAGGCCGCCATTATTACCGATGTTGCACCGCAATGAAACTTCGCGTTCCGCATGTCAGCCATTCATGCGACGCATAACTCCGCATGAGGGCGGCCTGCCGGACCGCCCCTTCTTGCCAGGCTTATTTGTACAGCACCTCCGGCAGCCACATGCCGATCGCCGGGAAGGTGTAGAGCAGGATGATCCCCAGCACCTGCAGTCCCATGAAGGGCAGCATCCCCAGGAAAATCTGGTTCAGCGTCACGTGCGGCGGCGACACGCCCTTCAAATAGAACGCCGACATCGCCACCGGCGGCGACAGGAAGGCGGTCTGCAGGTTCATCGCCACCAGCAGGCCGAAGAACAGCGGATCAATGTTGAAGTGCTGCAGCAGCGGCACGAAGATCGGCATGAAGATCACGATGATCTCGGTCCATTCCAGCGGCCAGCCGAGCAGGAAGATCACCACCTGGGCCAGGATCATGAACTGCACCGGCGTCAGGTCCATGCCCAGCACCCAGTTGTTGATGATCTCCTGCCCGCCCAGCAGGGCAAAAGCGGCCGAGAAGATGCTCGATCCCACGAACAGCCAGCAGACCATGGCCGTGGTCTTGGTCGTGAGGTGGGCCGACTCGCGCAGCAGCTTGAAGTTGAAGCGGCGGTAGGCGATCGCCAGGATCAGCCCGCCGAAGGCGCCCATCGCCGCCGCCTCGGTCGGCGTGGCGAGGCCGAACACGATGCTGCCCAGCACGGCCAGGATCAGGATCACCAGCGGGAACAAGGAGCCGAGCAACATCTTGAAGATCTCGAGGCGCGCGAAGCTGAAGAACACGTAGAAGATGGCCAGCGCCGCAGCCACCACGGCAAACGTGATCCAGTAGGCCCTGGACGCCGGCTTGGCGACCGGGTCGGGCGCGGCCGCGGGGACCGCCACGTCGGCGGCCGCTGCAACAGGCGGCGCGCCGGCTGCCGGGTGCGGCGTCGCCTCCCCTTCCACCGGCGGCTCGGCCAATTCTCCCTCGGCGGGCGGCTCCTGCAAGCCGCCCTCGTCGACGCTTGCCGCGCTGTCGAATTCCTGCTGGGCGCCCATCTCGACCAGCTCCGTTCGGGGAGCATCCGGCGCGGTGACGATCCGGTAGCTCAGGCCCATGACGGCGGCAAAGGCCAGTGCCGGCAGCAGTGCGACGAACAGGTTCGACGCCAGGGTGCGGCCCGGGACATCGGCGCCGCGCCGGCCCTTGAAGGCACGCACCAGGGCCGGCACCGCGCTCTTGCCGTAGGCGCCGGGAATCGCCTGGGTATAGGCCGGCAGCGCGACGACGCGCTCGGATGCCGGCAGCGGCGGCGCCATGCCGGGCTTGAGCTTGGCGATGATCAGCACGTAGCCGACATACAGCGCCGCCAGCATGATCCCCGGGAAGAAGGCGCCCGCATACAGCTGGACCACCGAGACCCCGGCCGTCGCCCCGTAGACGATCAAGAGCACCGAAGGCGGAATCAGGATGCCCAGGCAGCCCCCCGCCGTGATGCAGCCTGCCGTCAGCTGGGTGCTGTAGCCCGCCTTGAGCATGGCCGGCATCGCCAGCAGGCCCATGAGGGTGACCACGGCGCCGACGATGCCGGTGGCGGTGGCGAACACCGCGCAGGTGACGATGGTGGCCACGGCCAGGGAGCCGGGCACGCGCGCCATCGCCAGGTGCAGGCTCTTGAACAGCCGCTCGATCAGGTTGGCGCGCTCCACCAGGTAGCCCATGAAGATGAACAGCGGGATCGAGATGAGCACGTCGTTGGCCATCACCGAATAGGCGCGCTGCACCATCAGGTCGAGGGTCTGCTGCACCGCCTGGTCGGGGTTCTGGCTGTGGTAGGCGAACCAGGCGAACATGACGCCCATGCCCATCAGGGTAAACGCGGTGGGGAAGCCGAGCATGATGGCCACCACCACCAGCGCCAGCATCAAGAGGCCCAGGTGGCCATTCGTCATGTCGGCGGGTGCCGGCATCAGGACGAACAGGGCGATGACGATCGCTACCAGGATCGACAGGCCGAACCAGATTTCCTTCCTCATGGCGTGCGCTCCCCTGGTGCGTTCACCGTGGCCTTGAGCTTGTCGACGTCGACTTCCTCGACGTCGGCCTCGCGGGCGGGCCATTCGCCCCTGCGCAGGCAGACGATGCAGCGCACGATCTCGACGAAGCCCTGCAGCAGGAGCAGGACGCCGGCGAAGGGAATCACCATCTTGAAGGGATACAGCGGCGGGCCGTTGGCGGTGAGGGTCGAGTGCTCGCGGATGGCGAGCGACTCGGCCGCGTAGGTATAGCCGGCCCAGACCAGGGCCACCACGCCGGGGATGAAGAAGACGAAGTACAGGATCAGATCGAGGCTGGCCTGCAGGCGCGGCGGGAAGAAGCTGTACAGCACGTCGCCGCGCACGTGGCCGTTCTTGGCCAGCGTGTAGGCCCCGGCCATCATGAAGGCGGCGCCGTACATCATGATCATCAGGTCGAAGGCCCAGGGGTTGGGGGTGTTCAGGGCGTAGCGCGCGAAGACTTCCCAGGTGATGAGAAAGGTGAGCGCGACGATCAGCCAGGAGAAGGCCTGGCCGACCCAGCTGCTGACCCGGTCGACGAAAAACAAGACGTTTTGCATGGGGCTGCTCCGGTCGAACGAACAGGGCCCGCCCCTCGTCATGAAGGGCGGGCACACGTATGGCTAGGGGTAGCGCTTACGCCTTCTTCGCCGGCGCCCTGCGGCCGAAGTAGTGGTTGTAGGCCATGCGGCGCGGGTTGTTGGTGTCCATGTCCCACTTCATCGCGCGCTCGGCAAAGGCGCGCATCGAGGCCTCGACCTTCTTGAACAGCGGATTGTCGGCGCCCTTCTTGGCCACCACCTGGTCCCACACGGCCAGCTGCGCCTGCAGCACCGAGTCCGGGGTCTTGTAGAACTTGACCCCGTTCTGGGACTGCATGCCGGCGTAGTCCTTCGAATAGCGGTCAACCGCCTTCCAGGACATGTCGGCGGAGGCTGCCTCGACGGCGTTCTCGATGATCGCTTTCATCTTGGCCGGCAGCGCGTCGTACCTGGTCTTGTTGAAGGTGACCTCGAACTGCTCGGAGCTCTGGTGGAAGCTTTGCAGCATGCAGACCTTGGACACGTCCGGGAAGCCGAGCACCCGGTCGGAGCTGGCGTTGTTGAATTCGGCGCCGTCCAGCAGGCCGCGGTCCATGGCCGGCACGATCTCGCCGGCCGGCAGCGCGTTGACCGCCGCGCCCATGGCCGTGAACATGTCGATCGCCAGGCCGTTGGTGCGGAACTTCAGGCCCTTCAGGTCTTCGACCTTGCTGATCGGCTTCTTGAACCAGCCCAGCGGCTGGGTCGGCATCGGGCCGGTGAGGAAGGAGACGACGTTGGCGCCGATGCTCTTGTACAGCTCGGCCAGCAGCGCCTTGCCGCCGCCGTACTTGTGCCAGGCCAGCACCATGTTGGCGTCCATGCCGAAGGCCGGGCCCGAGGTCCACAGCGCGATGGCGCTCTGCTTGCCGTAGTTGTAGCCCATGACGCCGTGGCCGCCGTCGAGGGTGCCCTTGGAGACCGCGTCGAGCAGGCCGAAGGCGGGAACGACGGCGCCGGCGGGCAGCACCTCGATCTTCAGCTCGCCGCCGGTCATGTCGTTGACCTTCTTGGCGAAGTCGAGGGCGTACTCGTGGAAGATGTCCTTGCTGGGCCAGGTACTCTGGAAGCGCATCTGCTTCGGCGTTTGGGCAGTGGCGATCATCGGGACCGCGAGGGTGGCGCCGGCGGTGCCGGCGGCTGCGGTGCCGAGGAATTTACGGCGGGTGGATGCTGGCTTCTTTGAATCGTCGTTACGCTGCTTCATCGTCTGTCTCCTGTTTGGTTTTTTACACGATTGAATCGCTACACGTACAACAGCTGGCTTAGGGGTGGACTTCTCCTTCTGTAAATATCTGCATGCCGACTCGCAGCATGGGCTTGTTTCCTTACGGATTTCTTACATGTGACTTACGAGGATCGGGCCGTTTTATTTTTCTGTTAAGCACCACTGTTTTCGACCGCCGTCCGGATGCAACAGCGGCTTCCGGAGCCGGCTGCCTGCAAAGCGTGTGCAAGGCGCGACGCGCCTGTGCACTCTCAAACCGAATAAGCAAATGAGGGGCTACGATCCAGACGTTTGGCTTACCACAGGAGGAGACGATGCATCCTGCATGCGCCATGCGCATATTCCTGCTGGACAGGACCAACCTGAACGAAAGCTACCAGCATTCCGTCCTGATATCGGCCCTGCGCAGTATTGCCGCCCTCCAGGTGGTCGCCGCCCATCTCCGTGGAGAACTGTTCCCAAGCCTGAAAACAGTGGCCGACCCATCGCTCTGGTACCAGGGACTGGCTTTCTTCACCGGCTTCTCGCACATCGCCGTCGTGATCTTCTTCCTGCTGAGCGGCTGGCTCGTCGGCGGCAGCCTGCTGAACAAGCTGGGGGAGCCCAACTGCATGATGTCGTATGCGATCGACCGGCTCACGCGCATGTGGATCGTGCTGGTGCCGGCCTTCGTGCTCACGCTGGCGATCGGCACGATCACGCAGACGGTCGACCCGGGCCGGATCAGCTATGCGCCGGATAATGAATATTCGTGGAGCACGTTCTGGGGCAATCTGTTCGGCTTGCAGGGCATGGCAGTCCCTCGCTTTGGCGGCAATTTCTCCTTGTGGAGTTTGTCGAACGAGATGTGGTACTACGCCCTCTTCCCGCTGTTGCTGTTGCCGGTCATCGGACAGCGGGGTATCTCGAAAGTGGCGGGCCTGGCCGCCTGTGCCGTCATCGGCTACCTGCTGCTGTTCGACCTGATGCTGTATTTCGTGATCTGGCTGCTGGGTGTGCTGTTCTCGCGAATCCGCATTGAACTGGGCCGCGCCGCGCGCTTCCTGTTGATCGTCGTGATCCTTGGGCTGGCCGTCCATTTCCGGTTGAGCGGCAGTATCGGCACCCTGGTAGCGGCGACGTTTGCCGAAGACCTGCTGTTCAGCGTGCTCTTTCTTTGCCTGCTGTCGAGCCTGCAGTTTCCCGCGGATCGCGCGCGCATCGGGAACCGGCTGGCGAAGCTTGCCGGACTGCTGGCGCCGTTCTCATTCACGCTGTATGTGATCCACTACCCCTTGATCTACCTGGCCGAGTTCTTGCATGACCCGATCGGGACACAGACCTTGTCGACCAGCGATCCTGCGTCCCTGCTCGTGTATAGGGCGTTGTTCGTCGCGATCGTGGTGTTCGCCTACCTCTTCCACCTGCCGTTCGAGGCGCATACCTATCGGCTGCGGCGCTTCGTGAAGCGAATGGTGCTGGCGCCTGCGGTCGAGCCCTCCTACAGCCAGAGGTGACAAGGGCAAGCAGGAGCCGGCCGGCTAGCCTTGCGGACTCTCGGTCATTTGCTGGCAGTACTTGACGAGGTTTTCCGGCAGATCAGTCGGGCACACCCCGCATTGCTTATTGCCGGGAACCGCGTAATCGATAAATTTTGGATATGGCAGCTCGAGTTCCGCCATGATCTGCCGGAACTCCTCGACCGAGCGGTCCCCACCGAGACGGGGATTGCGCTGCTTTTCCTGCATCACCGAAGACACCCACCTTTTCTGGTAGTCGTGCGCCGGGTAGACGAGTGTTTCGTCAGGCAGCGCGAACAGCTTTCCGCGTACGCTGTGATAGAGCGCATCGGAGTCGCCCTGCTGGAAGTCGGTCCGCCCGCATCCCTCGATCAGCAAGGCGTCGCCCGTGAATACACGGTCGTCCAGGACGTAGGCAAAATGTCCCGACGTGTGGCCCGGCGTATGCAGGGGCTGGAATTGCATCGATCCGATCCTGAATGGCACGCCTTCCTCCAGCTGGACGTCCGCACAATCGACGCGCTCCGCGGCCGGCGCCGCGATCCTGCTCCCGACCTGCTTCTTCAGTTCCAGCGCAGCCGTGATGTGGTCGGCGTGGACGTGGGTGTCGATGCTGTACGCCAGCGTCAGGCCCAGGCGGCTCAACTCCTCCAGATCGCGTTCCACCATCACGATCACGGGATCGACCAGGACTGCCTGCCCGGTTTCGGGACAGCCGATCAGATAGGTATATGTGCTCGACAAGGGTTCGAAAAGCTGACGGAAGATCATGCGCTTCTCCTCGACATGCAGGGCTGACAAAGTATAAGACGCCGGCACGCTGTCCGGCGCAGCGCAGCGCTGCGCTAGCGCGAGGCGCCGCCGGGTTCATTTTTCGTGTCCTTGAACAGCGTCTCAGCGCGCATGCCGGTGCGGCAAAAACCCAGGATCGGCTTGGGCGCGGCCGCGTACAGCGCGACGAAGGCCGCGCGATCGGCGTCCGTGATCCGCCCCGGCACCACCGGCAAGTGCACGACCTCGACGCCGTGACGGCGCGCCTCGGCGGCGATCGCTGCGAACGGCGGCTGGTCGCCGGCCTCGCCGTCCGGGCGGTTGCACACCAGGGTGGCGAAGCCCTGCTGCTTCAACCCTGCGACGTCGGCAGGCACGATCTGCGCGGCGACGGCGTAGTCCTTGCAGAGATAACGGATGTTCATGCTGTCCTCCAGGGAATCAAAAAAAGAAAACCATATTATATTGAAAGATATATTGTCCGTCGATATAATGTAAAACAGTAGATTGAATGAGGTGCTTCCATGCCAGACATGCAACAACTCGATTTGCCGCAGATGCGCCATGCCGCCGCACAGGCCTGCGCGCTCCTGAAGGTATTGGGCAATCCCGACCGCCTCCTGCTGCTGTGCCAGCTGAGCCAGGGCGAATATGCAGTCGGCGAGCTCGAGACCCTGCTGGGCATCACGCAGCCCACCCTGTCCCAGCAGCTCGCCGTGCTGCGCGAAGAACAGCTGGTCAGCACCCGGCGCGAAGGAAAACAGGTTTTCTACCGGATCGACAGCGAGGCAGCGCTGGCGCTCATGCAGGTGCTCTACCAGCAGTTCTGCCTGCCAAACCAAGGAGTCAAACCATGAACATCGACTGGGTCCATTTCACCCCCTGGAGTTCGCTCGCCGGCGGCTTGACCATCGGCGCCGCCGCCGCGGCCTTCATCCTGCTCAACGGCAGGATTGCCGGCATCAGCGGCATCCTCGGCGGCCTGCTACGGCCATCCGCCGGCGACGTCGGCTGGCGCATCGCCTTCGTGCTCGGCCTGATCGCCGCGCCGCTCGCCTATGGCGCCGTGCACACCCTGCCGGTGCCGACCGTCGATGCCGG
Organism: Massilia sp. LC238; assembly: GCF_000735635.1. NCBI lineage: Bacteria > Pseudomonadati > Pseudomonadota > Betaproteobacteria > Burkholderiales > Oxalobacteraceae > Massilia > Massilia sp. LC238. The sequence continues at coordinate 60,006 of NZ_JNNN01000079.1, forward strand.
CGAACTCACCCTGGTGGCCGCCGGCCTGCTGGTCGGCGTGGGAACGCGCTACGGCGCCGGGTGCACCAGCGGTCATGGCGTATGCGGCCTGTCGCGCCGCTCGCCGAGATCGCTGGCCGCCACCGCGGCCTTCATGCTGGCCGGCTTCGCCACCGTCTTCGTGGTACGCCATCTGCTCGGATAGGAGAATGACCATGCACATCCTGACAGCACTGCTCATCGGACTGCTCTTCGGCATCGGACTGATCGTGGGCGGCATGAGCGACCCAGCCAAGGTCCTCGGCTTCCTCGACCTCGCCGGCAACTGGGATCCCTCGCTCGCCTTCGTCATGGGCGGCGCGATCCTGGTGAGCGCGCCGGCGTTCTGGTTCGCGGCCAAGCGCGAGTGCGCGCTGCTGGGCGCGCCCATGCGCCTGCCCACCGCGACCCGGATCGACCGCCGTCTCGTGCTCGGCTCGCTCGCCTTCGGCGCCGGCTGGGGCCTGGCCGGCTATTGCCCGGGCCCGGCACTGGCCTCGCTCGCCACCGGCGGCACGAAGCCGCTCGTGTTCACGATCGCCATGGTGGCTGGCATGGCGATCTTCGAGCTGGTCGAGTGGGCCCGCGCCAGCCGCATCGCCCGGAGCGCCTGAGCCATGCCTGCGCCAGCCCCGATCCGGCCAACAGGCGTTCGGCGGAGGACGTCATGCTGACCGCCGCCGCGCTCGGCCTGGTCGTCGGCCTGATCCTGGCGCTGACAGGCGCCGGCGGCGGCATCCTCGCGGTCCCGCTGCTGGTCTTCGGCACTGGCGCCGGCGTCGCCGAAGCCGGCCCGATCGGCCTGCTCGCGGTGGGCATGGCGGCCGCGCTCGGCGCCCTGCTGGGCCTGCGCGCCGGCATCGTGCGCTACCGAGCCGCCCTACTCATCGCTGCCGCCGGCATGCTGCTCGCGCCGGCCGGACTGTGGGCGGCGCGAGCGGCGGACGCCCGCTGGCTGGGGGTACTGTTCGCCCTGACGCTGCTGTACGTGGCCTTCCGGACCTACCGCCAGGCTGCCGCGCCCGCATCCGGCGGCGCCGCCCGGGACCACGCTCCGTGCCTGCGCAGCGCGGCGGACGGCCGCTTCGTCTGGACCCGCCCGGGCGCGCGCACCCTGGGCCTGTCTGGCGCCGCCGCCGGCTTCCTGTCGGGCCTGCTGGGAATCGGCGGCGGCTTCGTGATGGTTCCCACCCTGCAGCGCTATACCGATCTGCCGATCAAGTCGGCGGTCGCCACCTCGCTCGCCGTGATCGCCATCATTTCCAGCGCCGGCGTGGCCGCCGCGGCCGCCCAGGGCGCCATCGACTGGCCGACCGCGGCGCCCTTCGCGGCGGGCGCACTGGCCGGCATGCTCGGCGGCCGCTCGCTGGCGGCGCGCATTGCCGGGCCCCGGCTGCAGAAGGGCTTTGCCCTGCTCTCGGCCCTGGTCGCCCTCGGGATGATCGGCAAGGCCTTCATCTGATTCATATCCGTAAGGAGAACGTCATGAACATCAACCCCATCCAGCTGTTCGATACCGAATCCTCGACCTTCACCTACATCCTGGTCGCGCCCGGCGAGTCCGACGCGGTGATCATCGATCCGGTCGAGCGCCACTGGGAACGCGACCTGCGCCACCTCGAACGTCTGGGCCTGCGCCTGCGCTACGTGCTCGAAACCCACGCCCACGCCGACCACGTCACTTCCGCCGGCCGCTTGTGCGAGAAGACCGGCGCGCTGGCCGCGGCGCCGAGCGGCTGCGGCATCCTGCCGGCTGAACTGCAACTGAACGATGGTGAACTGATCCGCTTCGGCAAGGCAGAAGAAATCCGCGTCCTGCACACGCCGGGCCATACCGCCGGCAGCATGAGCTATGTCTGGCGCGGCAACGTGTTCACGGGCGACACCCTGCTGATCGACGGTTGCGGACGGACGGATTTCCAGAGCGGCAGCGCAGATGCGCTATACGACAGCGTCCATGCCAAGCTGTTCACGCTGCCGGACGACACCCGCATGTGGCCTGGTCACGACTACAAGGGCCAGTCGGTATCGACGATCGGCTGGGAAAAGCGGCATAACGCGCGCCTGGCGGGTCGCAGCCGCGAGGACTTCGTGCGCCTCATGGGCGAACTGAACCTGCCCAAGCCGAAACTGATCGACGTGGCGGTGCCGGCCAACCAGAACCTGGGGTTGCCGCACGGGGCGTGAACGCCATGCGGTAAACGAAAAAGAGCTCCAGTGGCTGGAGCTCTTTTTCGGAATGCTTGGCGGAAGCGGTGAGATTCGAACTCACGAACGGGTTCCCCCGTCGGCAGTTTTCAAGACTGCTGCCTTCAACCACTCGGCCACGCTTCCCATGAAGAACCGGCATTATACATAATCCATCAATGCCGGGCAGCGAATCTGCGTACTCACTCAAGCCACCAGCAGCCAGTTCTCCCGCAAACAGCGCTCGAAGTCCACAGCCGGCAGCGGCTTGCTGTACAGGTAACCCTGCACCTCGTCGCACCCCGAGGCGCGCAGGAAAGCCAGCTGCTCCAGCGTCTCCACGCCCTCCGCGATCACGCGCAGGCCGAGCTGCTGCGCCATGCTGACGATGGTCCCCGCGATCGCGCAATCGCTCGGATCATCCGGGATCCCGAAGGTGAAGGAGCGGTCGATCTTGAGCGTATCGATCGGGAAGCGCTTCAGGTAGGACAGGCTCGAATAGCCGGTACCGAAATCGTCCAGCGACAGCGCCACGCCCAGCTGGTGGATGCGGTCCATGATCGCCGTCACGCGCTCGAAGTCGTGCATCAGCGTGCTCTCGGTGATCTCCAGCTCCAGCCACGAGGCATCCAGCTGGTAGCGCGCCAGGGTCTCGGCCACGCGCGCCGGCAAGGATGGCGTGAATTCGCGCGCCGATACGTTCACTGCCAGGCGCAGCGGCGCCACGCCGGCGCGCTGCCAGATCGCAGCCTGGGCGCAGGCCTGCTCCAGCACCCACTCGCCCACCTGCACGATCAGGCCGGTACTCTCGGCCAGCGGGATGAATTCGCCGGGCGGCACGATGCCGCGGGTCGGGTGCACCCAGCGCACCAGCGCCTCGGCGCCGACGATGCGGTCGGTGCCGAGCTCGAACTTCGGCTGGTAGTACAAGGTAAGCTCGCCGTTGCCCAACGCCTGGCGCAGCCCGGATTCGATCCGCATGCGTTCCTGCATGCCCTGGTTCATGTCCTGGCTGTAGAAGGCGACGCTGCGGTCCGGGTTGGCTTCCAGCTGCTTGGCCCGCTCCATCGCGATATCCGCCAGCCCGAGCAGGGTCTCGGCCTCGCTGCCGTCCTGCGGGTAGACGCTGATGCCGATGCTGGCGCCCACGCGCAGGTCGTGGCCGCCGATCAGGAAGGGTGCATCCAGGGCCGCCTGCAGCTTCTGCGCCACCGTGGTGGCTTCGAAGTGCTGGCGGATGTCGAACAGGCCGACCGCGAATTCGTCGCCGGACAGGCGCGCCACCACGTCTTCGTCGCGCAGGGTAGCGCGGAAGCGCTGGGCCGCCTGGCGCAGCAGTTCGTCGCCGATCCTGCGGCCCAGGGTATCGTTGATGCGCTTGAAGCGGTTCAGGTCGATGAACAGCACGCAGCCGGCGGCTTCGTTGCGCTGCGCGACCATCAGGGCCTGGTCGACCAGGCGCGCGAACAGCGTGCGGTTCGGCAGGCCGGTGAGTTCGTCGTAGTAGGCCAGGTGGTGCAGCTGCTCCTCGGCCTGTTTTCGTTCCGTGATGTCGGTGAGGTAGGCGATCAGGCCGATCGGGCGCTCGGCCAGGTCGCGCAAGGGCGACAGCGACAGGCTGGCCCAGAACACCTCGCCCGATTTCTTGCGGCGCCGGACTTCCATCATGCGCCCGCCCTGCTCCGCGAAGCTGTCGTGGAAGCCCTCGTCCTCGTCGGCGTACAGGAACAGGATATTGCGGCCGATCGCTTCCAGCGCGGTATAGCCGAACAGTTCCTCGGCGCCGCGGTTCCAGCTGGTGATGTAGCCCATCTGGTCCATGGTCAGCACCGACTCGTGGATCTGGTCGAGGATCTGCGACTGGTGCGCGAGCTGGGCTTCCATCTGCGCGTAGGCATGGGTCGAGCGCACCGCCAGCGAATGCACCTGCAGCAGCGATGCGGTCAGGTGCGCCAGGCCGGCCAGCCGGCGCGCATCGTCGCTCGTGTAGGCGTCGCGGCCCGCCACTTCATAGACGCCGAATTGTTCCGCCGCCCCCGCCACCACCTGGCGCAGCACCTGGAAGTTGCCCTGCAGGCCGCCGACGCCGGCGCCGGGCAGGAAGCGCCCGACCGGGCTGCCCAGCAGCGCGCCCGCGATGCGGCCCAGCTCATCGTAGAGGGAGGCGCCGCGCAGGCGTAGGACGGCGTCGCTGGCGGCGGTCGAGGCGCCGACGAAATCGAGTGATGCGTCAATCGCGACGAGCGCCTGCATGTCAGACATTCCGCCCCACCTGGATGGCCCAGTGATAGGCGTTCAACTGGCTGTTCCACCAGCCGGCGGGGTCGATGCCCGCCGCGTCCAGCGCCTCCCGCGAGGGATGGGTTTCGGTCAGGCGCAGCCAGGCGCCGAGTTCGCCGCTGCGCGCCAGCAGCGCGCCGGAGACATGCTCCGGCAGGTTCAGGTCGGCGACGATGTCCGCCATCGGCATGTGCAGCAGCCGGTCGAGCAGCGAGAACACGCCGGTCATGAAGGCCAGGTCGCAGGCGTCACGCTCTCCCCCGCCCTGCTTGCACAATGCCTCCAGTTGCGCTGCACGGCGCGCGGCCAGCGGCAGCAGCAGGTTCGGCAGGCCGTCGGCCTGCTGGCGCGCGTACAGCAGCAGCTGTAGCCAGCGCTGCAGCTGGCGCCGGCCGAGCAGGTTGATGGCCTGGTTGAAGCTGGTGATCTGGGTGCTGACGGCAAACGCGGCCGAATTGACCAGCTTGAGCAGGTGGTAGGACAGGGTCGGGTCCTGCTTGAGCTGCTGCTCGAGCTCGCGCGAATCGGCGTCGCGCGCCAGCAGGCCGAGCAGGGTCAGGATGCGGCGGCGCGAACTGCCGTCCGGCCTGTCGTCGCCGGCGAGCAGCGGATCGTAGGGGTAGTCGCCGCTGAACCAGTCGAAGCCGGCCATCTCGCTCTGGGTGAAACTGGCGGCGCTGTCGACGCGGCGCGCCAGGTGCGGGCCGAACAGCGCGGCCAGCCGCCCTGCTGGCGCCGGATCGCGGGCGCAGTCGCGTGCAATGGTGCGCAGCGCCGGCGGCACCTTGACGCCGTCGGGAGGCGTGCCGTCGAGCCAGAGGCGGTAGCCGAGTTCGTGCAGTTCGGTGAGGCGGCGCGCGGCGCCATCCTCGAGCAGGGCCTGGGCGGCGATGACGAAGCCGATGCGGTTGGCCGGCATCGTGGCCAGCGCGGGAGGGCTCAAGGCATCCGGATGGTCGAGCATCAGGAGTCCGTCGAGCGGGGCGATCGCGGCCAGCAGGTCGGGCGTGCCGAACACGGCCTGCAGTCGCTGCGGCAAGTCCGCGCCGCCTTCGACCCGCAGGCAAAGCGCTACCCACTCGTTCTGCCCATTGGCGACCGGGTCGATTGCTACCAGCGGAAACGAGTTGGGGTCCGGCTCGGCCATCTTTATGCTTTCAATGCTCAGGCTTTGAGTGATATTCGGTCAATCTTATTCGACGGATTATCAGAAAGCAACATCTTTTATTTCTTTATGGATACTTAATGCTCATACTTAAGTGTAACCGCGGTTTTCGGCGCGCTGGACCGCGAAACGGATCAGTTCGGCCTGCCCTTCGATGCCGAGCTTGCGCTTGATATTCAGGCGGTGGGTTTCGACGGTGCGCACCGACAGTTCGAGCGCGCGGGCGATCTGCTTGTTCGACTGGCCGCCGGCGATATGCTCCAGGACTTCCTGCTCGCGCGCGGTCAGGAGGTCGCTTGACGCCGCCGGGCTGGCCAGCTGGCGCGCCAGCGCGGCGCTGTAGTAGATGCCGCCGCCCATCACGGTGTCGATCGCCAGCACGATGTCCTTGCCCGGCGCATCCTTCAGCACGTAACCGCGCGCGCCCGCCTGGATCGCCTGCGTGACGTATTCCGGCTTGTCATGCATCGACAGGACCAGCACCGCCACGCCGGGATAGTGCTGGAGCAGGCGCGCGGTGGCCTCGATGCCGCTGCCGCCCTTCATGTTGATGTCCATCAGCACCAGGTCGGGCTGGCAGGCGCCGGCCTGCTCGATGGCTTCCTGGCTTGATCCGGCCTCGCCCACCACGCGCAGGCGCGGCGCCGCTTCCAGGCGCGCGCGCAGGCCGTCGCGCACCAGGGGGTGGTCGTCCACCAGAAGGATCCTGATTTCCGAAGCGTCACTCATGTCTGCTCTTCCACATCGATGCTGGCCACCACACGGGTGCCGAACGGCGAGGAATCGATCGCCAGCCGCCCGCCGATCGCTTCCATCCTTTCCATCATGTTGCGCAGGCCGATGCCGCGCTGCGGGTGCTGGGCGATGTCGTGGGCGTCGAAGCCGCCGCCATCGTCGGCGATCTCCAGGCTCAGGCAGCGGCCGCGCCGCACCAGGCGCATCTCCACCTGGCGCGCGCCGGCGTGGCGCTCGACGTTGGTGAGCGCCTCCTGGGCGATGCGGAACAGCACCGTGCCGGCCATCTCGGGCAGCGCGTCCACCGGCCCTTCCGCGCGGAAGCGCACCGGCGTGCCGCTGTGGCGTCCGAACTCGCTGGCCAGGTAGTCGAGCGCCGGCGCCAGGCCCAGGTCGTCCAGCAGCGCCGGGCGCAGGTCGTGCGAGATGCGGCGCACTTCGCCCAGCACCGATTTCACCTGCTCCACGGTGCGCTCGAGCGCGCCGCGTGCCTGCTGCTGCTGTGCCGCGTCGCCGTCCAGGCGGATGATGCCCGCCTCCAGCTGCAGCTTGACCGAGACCAGCGCCTGGCTGATCCCGTCGTGCAGGTCGCGCGACAGGCGCGCCCGCTCTTCTTCCTGCGACTCGACCACGCGCTGGGCCAGCGCCTTGAGCTTGGCGTCGGCCACGCGCAGCTCGCGCAGGTTCAGCACCAGGCCGCCGCTCGCCACCGCTAGCGAGGCCAGCACGGCCAGGCCGGCGATCCACAGCAGCGTTTCGCCGATGTTGCGCGATTGCTGGGCATCGACCTGGGCCAGCGCGGCCTCGACGTCGTCCAGGTAGATGCCGGTGCCCATCATCCAGCCCCAGTGCGCCACCGGCACCACGTAGCCGAGCTTGGGCGCCTGCCGGCTTGAGGTTGGCTTGGCCCAGGTGTAGCGGTGGAAGCCGCCGCCGGCGCGGGCGCGTTCGATCAGGCGCTGGATGGTCGGCACGCCGTTGGCGTCGACCCAGTTCCACATGTCGGTGCCGACCAGCTCGGGCTGGCGCGGGTGCATCAGGCTGCGGCCCTGCATATCGTAGACGAAGAAATAGCCGTCCTCGCCGAAACTCAGCGAGCCGAGGATGCGCTTGGCCTCTTCCTGGGTGGCCGGATCAGTGCGGCCCGAGCGCACCAGGTGGCCGATCGACTGCGTGGCCAGGGCCACGTAATGGCGCAACTCGGCTTCCTTGCTGGCCAGGTAGGCCTGCTGGATGGTGGCGCGCTGCTGCCGGGCCAGCTCGGCGGCCTGCTGGCGCACGAACAGGGCGATGGCGCACAGGGCCACGATCAGCGGCCCGATCGCCAGCACGATGACCTTCTGCCTCAAGCGCATCCTGTTTCTCCAACAAATCAGCCCAGCATTTTAAGGGGGAAACGGAACGGCTGCCGGGAACGCCTTCTACGTAGTACTACGCAGGTACTGCGTAATGGTGCGCTTGTGGCGCTGATATTCGTGCAACATACTCTCCGGTACGCTGTCCAAAAAACCGCCGGTCGATACAGTACGCCACCGGCCACAAGAAGTAGTCAATCCACCTCGGAGGAGCACCATGAAAAGCATGTCGAGCGCGCTCGGCTGGATCGCATTGTCGGTCCTGGGCGCATTTTCGCTCGGTTTCATCGCCGTCAAGCAAGGCGAGACCATCAACGCGATCTGGATCGTCGCAGCAGCAGTCTGCGTCTACCTGATCGCCTACCGTTTCTACAGCAAGTTCATCGCCTACAAGGCGCTGCAACTCGATCCGAAGCGCCAGACCCCCGCCTACAAGTACAACGACGGCCTGGACTATGTCCCGACCAACAAGTACGTCCTGTACGGCCACCACTTCGCCGCGATCGCCGGCGCCGGCCCCCTGGTGGGTCCGGTGCTGGCGGCCCAGATGGGCTACCTTCCGGGCATGATGTGGATCCTGGCAGGCGTCGTCTTCGCCGGCGCCGTCCAGGACTTCATCGTGCTGTTCATGTCCACCCGCCGCGACGGCCGCTCGCTCGGCGACCTGATCAAGTCCGAAATGGGCGAGATCCCGGGCCTGATCGCGCTGCTGGGCACCTTCATGATCATGGTGATCATCCTGGCGGTGCTGGCGCTGATCGTCGTGAAGGCGCTGACCCACTCGCCGTGGGGCAGCTTCACGGTGCTGGCCACCATCCCGATCGCGCTGTTCATGGGCCTGTATTCGCGCTACGTGCGCGTCGGCCGCATCGGCGAAGTGTCGATCATCGGCTTCGTGCTCCTGATGCTGGCCATCATCGGCGGCCAGTGGGTGCACGATTCGCCGACCCTGGGCCCGATGTTCGACTTCACCGGCACCCAGCTGACCTGGATGCTGATCGGCTACGGCTTCGTCGCCTCGGTGATTCCGGTGTGGCTGCTGCTGGCGCCGCGCGACTACCTGTCCACCTTCCTGAAGATCGGCACCATCGTGGCGCTGGCGATCGGCATCCTGATCGTTGCCCCGGACCTGCGCATGCCGGCCGTGACCAAGTTCATCGACGGCAGCGGCCCGGTCTGGTCGGGCAACCTGTTCCCCTTCCTGTTCATCACCATCGCCTGCGGCGCGGTGTCGGGCTTCCACGCGCTGATCTCCTCGGGCACCACCCCGAAGATGATCGAGAACGAGACCCACGCCCGCTTCATCGGCTACGGCGGCATGCTGATGGAATCGTTTGTCGCGATCATGGCGCTGGTGGCGGCGTCCACCATCGACCCGGGCGTGTATTTTGCGATGAACAGCCCGGCCGCGGTGCTGGGCACCACCGCACAATCGGCTGCGGCCGCGGTGTCGCAGATGGGCTTCGTGATCACCCCCGAAACGCTCGAGCAGATGGCCCGTGACGTCGGCGAGAACACCATCATCTCGCGCGCCGGCGGCGCCCCGACCCTGGCGGTGGGCATGGCCCACATCCTGTCGAACGTGGTCGGCGGCCAGGCCATGATGGCCTTCTGGTACCACTTCGCGATCCTGTTCGAGGCCCTGTTCATCCTGACCGCGGTGGACGCGGGCACCCGCGCCGGCCGCTTCATGCTGCAGGACCTGCTGGGCGCCTTTGCACCGTCGCTCAAGCGCACCGAGTCGCTGCCGGCCAACCTGCTGGCCACCGGCCTGTGCGTGGCCGCCTGGGGCTACTTCCTGTACCAGGGCGTGGTCGATCCGCTGGGCGGCATCAATACCCTGTGGCCGCTGTTCGGCATCGCCAACCAGATGCTGGCCGGTATCGCGCTGATGCTGGGCACCTGCGTGCTGTACAAGATGAAGCGCGCGCAGTACGCCTGGATCACGGTCGTGCCGACCCTGTGGCTGCTGGCCTGCACCCTGACCGCCGGCTGGCAGAAGATTTTCGCCGCCGATCCGAAGGTCGGCTTCCTGGCCCACGCCGACAAGTTCCAGGCCGCGCACGACGCCGGCACGGTGCTGGCCCCGGCCAAGACCATCGAGCAGATGGAGCGCATCATCTTCAACGACTACGTCAACGCGACGCTGGCGGGCTTCTTCATGTTCGTGGTGCTGGCGGTGCTGGTCTACGGTGTGCGCACCGTCATGGCGGCCCGCGCAAGCAACACCCCGACCGCCAAGGAGACTCCGTACGTCGCGATGGCCAACCCGCAGGTGCAATGATGTTCGGCGCGCTGCTGGAGGCAGGCAAGGAAGCAGGCAAGTACCTCGGGCAGAGCATGCGCCTGATGGTCGGCCTGCCCGAATACGACACCTACCTGGCGCACATGGAACGTACCCATCCGGACCAGACGCCGATGACCTACGAGGAGTTCTTCCGGGAGCGCCAGGAAGCGCGCTACGGCGGCAAGCGGGCCACCTGCTGCTGAAGGCTGCATGAATGAGGAAGAGACCCCACAGGGTCTCTTCCGGGACCCGACAGGGTCCCTTCGCTTTTATCGCCTGGCAGGAAGGCAGACCAGGTTGATGGGCGCCGTGATGTCGTCGAAGCGGTGGGCGTCGGCCGAACTCACCTTGTCGCCGGTGCTGCCGTCGGCGGTGAAGACCGTCATGGCATAGCCCAGCTGTTCCAGCATCGCCACGTAGCCGGGGCCGGAGATGCCGCCGATCTCGCGCAGCGAGCGCGGGAAGAACTCGGTCAGGATGACCGGCGCATGTTCGGCAAGCGTCCTGGCCGCACCCCGGATGATGTGCGGCTCGAAGCCCTCGACGTCCATCTTGAGGAAGCGGATGCGGCGCTCGTAGTCGACCGAATCGAGCGGCCGGATGCGGATGCGCTCGCCGCGCGCATCGGCCGAGATGTAGGAACTGCCGGGATTGGTCGCGTGGGAACTCAGGTGGAAGGAGCCCTCGCCCTCGCTTGCGCCCAGGCCTTCGTTGTGGAGGGAACAGCGCGTCTCGAAGCCATTGGCCCGCACGCTGCGCGCCAGCATGTCGAAGGTATTGCGCATCGGCTCGAAGGCATATACGCGGCCGCTCTCGCCCACCGCCCTGGCGGCCTGGATCGTGAACACGCCGATGTTCGCACCGGCGTCGATGACGCCGTCGCCTTCGCCCAGCCACGACAGCATGAAGTCGACTTCGGCGTTTTCCCAATTGCCGTGCAGGACGCCGAACGACACGAAACCGTCGAACAGGTTCACCCATATCTGCAGGCCGCGGTAATCGGTCATGACCCATTTTTCATGGGGCCACAAACCGAGCTTGTTGCGGATATCCCAGCGAAACCGGGGCGAATCGAGCATCCTGAGCGCGACCTGGTGGATATTGTCGCAGGCCAGGTAGTCGTCGAGCGGCGTCAGCTGGTCGCATGGCCAGCCGAACAGGGCCGTATGAACGATATTGATCTGGTCGATCAAAGGCAGGGCCGCCGGCGCCAGGGCCTGCGGCGCCGTGGCGGGGCCGCCCTGCTCGTCGGCTTGCCGCTTGCGGGGAAGCTGCAGGTTGTCGAGGATGCGCGTGGTCAGGTTCATGCTGGTTCTCCTGGTCGTCGTGGCGGACCGGTCCTGCAGCGGTCCAAACGCACCGAGTCTAGGCGCGAAGGCAGCGCCGGTTTTAGTGAAGATCAGAAGTGCACGATGAAAGCTTGGTCGGTCCGCGCACGCTGCGTGCGGATTTGCCCTACGTACATTGACGTCCGTCAACGCTACCCCACCTCCTTGAACGTATATTTTTTTCTTGCGGGAATTTGCATTCCGCAAAGGAAGCCCTGCGTCGTCCGGCGCCGGGCCGCTCCGACGTGCCTGCGGGATCAGAATGCCGAACTTCGAGCGCTCCAGCCTGAACCAGAAGCTGACCATCATCTCGCTGCTCTCGACCGCGACCGCACTGCTGTTCGTGTTCGCAGCCTTTGTCGCGACCTCGGTGGCGAACCATCGCAAGGACGAGGCGATGCAGCTGCAGACCTTCGCCCAGGTCATCGCGGCCAGCAGCGCCGACTACCTGCTGCTGCGCGACCGTGCCCGCGCCAGCAATGCGCTCGGTGCGCTGGCGGCCAAGAGCGACATCGCCTCGGCCGTCCTGTACGACCGCAACGGCAAGCCCTTCGCGCTCTACCTGTCCGCCAGCGACAGCCCTACCGAGGATCTGGTCCCGCCCGAAGCGCTGGACGGCATCGATGCCGAGGCGCTGCGCGCCGCCAACGCCGGGGGGCAGGTCCTGCTGTCGCGCCGCATGCGCCTGTACCTGCCGGTGATGGCGGGCGAACTGCAGGTGGGCGTGGTCATGATCGAGACCGACCTGGTCGAGACCTGGATCGACATCCTCGCCGGGCTAGCGGTGATGGGCCTGGCGATGCTGGTGTCGCTGGGGGTCGCGGTGGGCATGGCCGGCCGCTTCAAGCGCAGCATCGCCGAGCCGGTGACCAAGCTGATCCAGGCCGCGCAGAAGGTCTCCACCAGCCAGAACTACAGCCTGCGCATCGCCCACCAGCGCACCGACGAGCTGGGGCAGCTGATCGACAGCTTCAACACCATGATGGCCCAGATCGAGGACCGCGGCGCCGCCCTGCTGCACCACCGCGACGAGCTGGAACGCCAGGTCGGCGTGCGCACCGAGCAGCTGGAAAAGGCCAAGAATGCCGCCGAAGCCGCGAGCCGCGCCAAGAGCGCTTTCCTGGCCACCATGAGCCACGAGATCCGCACCCCGATGAACGGCGTGCTCGGGATGACCGAGATGCTGCTGGCGACCCCGCTCACCGAAGCCCAGCGCAACTACACCACCCTGGTCAAGCGCTCCGGCGAGCACCTCCTGGTGATCATCAACGACATCCTCGATTTTTCCAAGATCGAGGCCGGCAAGCTGACCATCGAGTACATCAATTTCAACCTGTGGGACCTGCTGGACGACATCCACAACGTGTATACCCCGCAGGCGGCCGGCAAGGGCATCGGCTTCGACTTCGACATCGCCAACGACATCCCGGTGGCGATCTGCGGCGACCCGAACCGGCTGCGCCAGATCATGGCCAACCTGCTCGGCAATGCCATCAAGTTCACCGATGAAGGCCGCATTCTGGCGCGGGTGCGCGTGGCCGGCGAGGACACCCAGTCGGTCATGCTGCGCTTCGAGGTGCACGACACCGGCATCGGCATCTCGCGCGAAGCGCGGGCGCGCCTGTTCGAGGCCTTCTCGCAGGCCGACGATTCGACCACGCGCCGCTACGGCGGCACCGGCCTCGGCCTGGCGATCTCGAAGCAGCTGGTGGAACTGATGGGCGGCGCCATCGGCGTCGACAACGCGCCCACGCGCGGCTCGATCTTCTGGTTCACCGTCAGCTTCGACAAGCGCCGCGTCGATCCCGATGCGCCCGGCCACCGCGAGCACACGCTGGAGGGCCTGCGCGTGCTGATCGTCGACGAACAGGAGGAGCCCCGCGAAGACCTGGCCCAGCAGCTGCGGGCCTGGCGTGCGTCCGCCGATTGCGCCGCCAGCGCGGCCGCCGGCTACGAGCGCCTGCTGAGCGCGGCCAGGAGCGGGCGCCCCTACGACGCCGCCGTCATCGACATGGAGATGACCCACACCAGCGGCCTGGCGCTGGCGGCATCGATCAAGGCCGATGCCGGCGCGCGCGCCACCCACCTGGTGCTGGTCAGTCCCGAGCGCCTGGCGGCCGATCCAGTCCAGCGGCGCGCCGCCGGGGTCGCCTACCAGCTGGTCAAGCCGGCGCGCGCGGCCGACATGTATGCCTGCCTGGCCGCCTGCGCGGCGCGCCTGCATGCGCCCGGGGCCGCTGCGCCGGGCCCGGCGCCGGCCGCAGCAAGCCTTGCGCCGGCGCCGGCCAGGCCCGCATCGGCGCCGGCTGCCGGATTCGCCGCACCGCCCCCCGCCACGCCACGCCCGGCGCCGCGTGCGCGCGCGCGCCGGGTCCTGCTGGCGGAAGACAACCCGGTCAACGTCGAAGTCGCGAAGGCGATGCTGGAAAGCCTGGGCATCGAGGCCACCTGCGCGCGCAACGGCCAGGAAGCGCTGCAGGCGGTGCGCAGCGGCAGCTTCGATGCGGTGCTGATGGATTGCCAGATGCCGGTGATGGACGGCTTCGCGGCCACCGCCGCGATCCGCCGCCACGAACGCGAGGCGGGCCGCGCACGCACCCTGCCGGTCATCGCGATCACCGCCAACGCGCTGCAGGGCGACCGCGAGGCCTGCCTGGCCGCCGGCATGGACGACTACCTCTCGAAACCCTTTACCCAGCAGCAGCTGGCGGCGGTGATCGGCCGCTGGGTCGCGGTGCCGCTGGCCGCCACCAGCCACCACCTGGACGCACCGCCGCGCCTGCCGCCCGAGACGGTCGAGGTGATCCAGCGCGAGTCGGTCAACCGGGTCGCGCTCGACAACATCCGGGCGCTCAGCCGCGACGGCGGCGATGCGCTGGTGCACAAGGTCATCGCCGCCTACGTGGGCGACACGCCGCGCCACCTGGCGACGCTGCGCGAGGCGGTCGAGGGCATGGATGCCGGCAGCGTGCGGCGCGTCGCCCACAGCCTGAAATCGGCCAGCGCCAACATCGGCGCCGCGCGCCTGGCGACGCTGTGCAGGGAACTCGAACAGCTCGGGCGCGCCGACACGGTCGATGGCGCGGACCGCATCCTCACCGACATGGAACACGAATTCCAGACCGTGCGCCATTCGCTCCACGCCATGCTTGAAAAGGAAACCTGACATGCCTTCCTCTCCACCGAAGCGCGGAACGGTCCTGGTCGCCGACGACGACCCGGTCATGCGCATGCTGATGCTCGAGATGCTGGCCCAGGTCGGGCTGGACGCGATTGAGGCGGCCGACGGCGCGGCAGCGGTCGAGCTGGCGCGCTCGCGCTCGCCCGACCTGATCCTGATGGACGTCGAGATGCCGCGCATGGACGGCTTCGCCGCCTGCGAAGCGATCCGCGACGCGGAAGCCGACGGCGCCAGCGTGCCGATCGTGATGGTCACCGGCGGCGACGACCTGGAGGCGGTCACACGCGCCTACGAGGCCGGCGCCACCGACTTCGTCTCCAAGCCGATCAACTGGCCGATCCTCGGCCACCGCGTGCTCTACGTGCTGCGCGCCAGCGACGCCATCGCGCGCCTGCGCATCGCCGACGCCCAGAACCGCGCGGTGCTGGCCGCCATCCCCGACACCTTCTTCCGCCTCGACCGCGACGGCTTCTACCTCGACTACGAGCCGGGCCACGAGCGTCCCGGCCGGGGCCGGCCGAACCGCAGGCACGCCACCGCCCAGCCCTGCATCGGCAAGCACATCACCGACGTGCTGCCGCCCGCCATCGCCGCGCGCATGCTGGAACAGATGCGCACCGTGCTGGCCATCCAGCAGGTGCGCTCGGTCGAGTACGAGCTCGAACACTGCGGCGAGTCCCAGCACTTCGAGGCGCGGCTGGTCGCCACCGGCGACTCGCAGGTGCTCGGCCTGGTGCGCGACATCAGCGAACGCAAGCGCGCCGAAGAGCAGATCCGGCGCCTCGCCTACTGCGACAGCCTGACCGGCATCCCGAACCGCCAGGCCTTCCTGGAGACGCTGGAACGCGAGCTGCAGCGCTCGAAGATCGGCAACAAGAAGTTCGCGGTGCTGTTCATGGACCTCGACGCCTTCAAGCGCATCAACGACACGCTGGGCCACAATGCCGGCGACCAGCTGCTCAAGATGGTGTCCGAGCGCCTGCGCGAGACCACCCGGCCGAGCGACCTGGTGTCGCGCGGGGATGGCTCGAGCGGCGGCGCGGCCGGCGAGAAGGCCGACCACACCACCAACCTGGCGCGCCTGGGCGGCGACGAGTTCACCATCCTGATCCCGGACCTGGAGCGGGTCGAGCATGCGCTGAACGTTGCTACCCGTGTGAAGGAGGCGATGCGGCGGCCCTTCCTGATCGAGGGCAACGAGATTTTCGTGACCGCCAGTATCGGCATCTCGCTGTTCCCGGAAGACGGCGACGATTGCGGCTCGCTGCTCAAGTTCGCCGACACCGCGATGTACCACGCCAAGAACTGCGGCAAGAACAACGCGAAGCTGTACAGCTCCTCGCTGACCATGCAGATCATGAGCCACGTGAAGCTCGAGGTCGGGCTGCGCAAGGCGCTGCAGAACGACGAGCTGTACCTGGTGTACCAGCCGCAGCGCGACGTGCGCACTTCCGAGATCGTCGGGGTCGAGGCGCTGGTGCGCTGGCGCCACCCGGAGCGCGGGCTGGTGCCGCCGACCGAATTCATTCCCCTGGCCGAGGAGACCGGCCTGATCGTGCCGATCGGCGAATGGGTGCTGCGCACGGCCTGCCGCCAGGCCAGGTCCTGGCAGCGCCACGCCCAGCGCATGATCCGCATGGCGGTCAACCTCTCGGCCAAGCAGTTCAAGGACGAGAACCTGTCGCAGATGGTGCACTCGGCCCTGCTGGATGCCGGGCTGGAGCCGCGCCTGCTCGAGCTCGAGCTCACCGAGGGCACGCTGATGGACGACGCGCGCGCCACCCTGGTCACGCTGGAGCAGCTGCGCGGCATCGGGGTGTACCTGTCGATCGACGACTTCGGCACCGGCTACTCGTCGATGAACTACCTGAAGCGTTTCGACGTGCGCGCGCTGAAGATCGACCGCAGCTTCATCAACGGCCTGCCCCAGGATTCGGAGAACGCGGCCATCACCCGCGCCATCATCGCGATGGCGCACGGGCTCAAGATGGTGGTGGTGGCCGAGGGCGTCGAGACCGGCGAACAGCTGCTGCTGCTCGAGCAGTATGGCTGCGACATGGTGCAGGGATACTACCTGGGACATCCGTCGAGCGCGGAAACGATTACCGGGATGCTGCAGGCGCCGCTGCTGCTGCCGGCTAAGTAGGGTGGACGGCTCTGCCGTCCGCGCGTTCAACTACACAATGAAATGACGAAACGTATATTCGAATACAGTTTGAACGCGCGGTCGGCGAAGCCGACCACCCTACGGTACGAACTTTAAGATGTACTTGGCCGGCCCCGGCAACAGCGGCACCGGCTTGGCTTCCACCCATTCCTTGTGCCCCGCCAGGAAGAACGGCGACAGCGGATGCCCGCTCTGCCCGCCCGGCATGTTGTACAGCCCCTCCTCTTCGCGCCCGGGCGACACCGTCATGCGCTCCGACTGCCCGAATTTCGGTCCCGCCACGCGCGGCATGTTGGAGTCGCCCGGCAGCTGGTCGGGCGGCGCCCCCAGCAGCGGCGCCAGGGCCGGCACCGCGATGCTGATCGGATGCGCGATCGCCGCCGTATTGCGCTTGCCCCAGCTGGCCTGCGCCAGCGCCTGCCCGTCTTGCGTCAGGTCCTGGATCACGCGGTCGACCGCGGCCAGCTCCACGGCGCGCCAGTCGCGGTAGCCCGGCGGCAGCCAGCCGGCGGGACGGGCATCGAGCAGGCGCGCGAGCACGTCGGGCCAGCGGGTGGTGGCGCTGGCCAGCGTGGCTTTCGGGTCGAGCGCGGCCAGTTCCTTGTTGACGCGCCCGAACAGCAGCTCGTTCAGGGCCCACATATAGTTGCGCGCCAGCCGGTAGCCGACCGAACCGACGCTGGCATGGCCGTCCCAGCTGGTCTCGAGCAGGCGGCGGAACTCGGCGCGCTGCGGCTGGCCCCTGAGCGCCTGGGGGTCGAGCGCCCTTAGTGCGCGCTCGCGCCAGTGCCCGATGAAGAGGGCGCGGTCGTCCAGCGCCGCACTGGCGGCCCGGCGCACGTCGAGCTGCGGCCCGAGGGCGCGCAGGCCATCGGCCAACTGGCGGTTGCGGGCGCCGAGGTCGAAGCCGCCGTCCCCGATCAGGTCGGCGCCCTCGCCCATCAGCTGGCGGCTGTTGGCGGTGGTGATCTGGCCGTCGGCCGGATTGAGCACGCGCGGATAGCGCTGCGGCGCCAGCGGCGCGCTCCAGGTGGGCACGCCTTCCTCCAGCGGGAAGGTGGTCGCCAGCGCCGCCGTCGCGCGCTGCGGCAGCAGGCCGGCGATGGTCCAGCCGATGTTGCCGGCGGCATCGCCCGCCACGAAATTCTGAGCCGGAATGCCGTCGATGGCGGCGATGGCCAGCGCCTCGTCCACGCTGCCCGCCGTCTCCAGCTTCAGGTGGTTGAGGTTGATCGCGGCCGGGTCGTGCGCGATCCAGCGCACCGCATACTGGCGCCCGCCCGCTTCGCGGATCGGTCCCAGCGAGGTCTCGCGCACCACGACGCGCTCGGCATCCGCGCCCTTCACGGCAATCATCTCGACGTGGCTGGCCGGGGTCTCCCAGCCGCCGGGCAGGCGCACCTGGCCGGGGCGCGCCGCATCCAGGCCGAGCGGCACCAGGTCGACCAGGTCGGCGTAGCTGTTGGTGAAGGCCCAGGCCACCTGCCCGTTGCTGCCGGCGATGATGGTCGGCGGCGCGCCGGGCAGGCTGACGCCGGCCAGGCGCCGCTGCCCGCCCTTCGGGTCGGGGAAGCGCAGCGCCACGCGGTACCAGATGTTCGGCAGTTGCAGGCCAAGGTGCATGTCGTCGGCGACGATGGCCGCGCCGCTGGCGCTGCGGCTGCCCGCCACCGCGTAGTTGTTGCTGCCGACCGCATCGACGAAGGCGGCGCCGGCCAGCTGCGCCGGCGGCTTTGGCTCCGCGCCCCACCAGGCCGGCGCCCTGGGCGGCAGCGGCGCCTCGCCAGGGGGCGCCACGCCCGCGCCGGCATCCAGCGTCGCATCCCAGCGGCTCGCCTCCGGCAGCAGGAAGGCCAGCTGCGCCGGGTCGCTGTTGGCGCGCAGCCAGCCGCGCGCCAGCTCGCGCGGCTCCTGGTTGCCCTGCAAGTCGATGTACATCGCCCAGATGACCAGCAGCGAATCGGCGGCGCTCCACGGGCGCGCCTCAGTCCCGGTCAAGGCGTATTCGAATGGCTTGGCGCGCAGTGCGCCAAGACCGTCGTTGACGCCGGCCACGTAGCGCTCCAGCAGGGCGCGCTCGCTGGCCGGCAGGCGCGCCAGCGCCAGCTGCGCACGGGCGCGGAAGCGGTGCAGGCGGCGCGAGCGGTCGAGCGGCAGTGCGCGCGGGCCGAACAGCTCGGCCAGTTCGCCCGCGGCGGTGCGGCGCAGCAGATCCATCTGGAAGAAGCGTTCCTGGGCGTGCACGAAGCCGGTCGCATAGGCCACGTCTGCGCGGCTGGCGCCGCTGATGAAGGGCACGCCGGCGCCGTCGCGCGCCACCGTCACCGCGGCTTGCATGCCGGGCGCCCTGCGCTCGCCGTCGAGCTGCGCCAGGCTGGCGCGCAAGTACAGCCAGCCGGCGGCCAGCGCCAGCACGATGAGCGCCACCAGTCCGGCTACCCCGCGCAGGGTCCAGGTCTTCCAACGGCGCTGACGCATGCTGTGTTTCTCCTTGTTTTTTGGGGCGTATCTTGCCAGAAAACAGGGTTCTCCGGCGAAGCGGATTTGTTCCATGCATGCGGGGTGTCGCACGATTGATTTACGCACGACGTATCCCCATCTATACTGAAACGGCACCGCCAGGACGGCGGACGAAGGAGGCGATCATGCAAATGGCAAAGTATGCGGTACTGGCAATGACCCTGGGACTGGCTGCCTGCTCCACGCCGCAGCAGCGCGCCGAGCGCATGCAGGCGGAAATGACCGAGCTGATGACCATCTACGGTCCGGCCTGCTCGCGCCTCGGCTATGCACAGAACAGCGACCAGTGGCGCCAGTGCGTGCTGCAGCTCAGCACGCGCGAGGAACTGCGCCAGGCTCCCTCGTATTATGGGGGCTGGGGTGCGCGCCACTGGCGCGGTGGTGGCTACTGGGGACCGTACTGGTAAGCATGTGCGCGAACGCGGCCTTGGTCATGGCCGTGTGGGTCGCAAGCATGCGCTCGACCGTGGCCTGCGCATGGCGCAGCAGCCGCGGATGGCGCACGTCCGGCGGATGCAGGCTCAGCCGGATGAGCGGACGGCGCGCCAGCGCCAGCGTCAAGGCGTCCGCCACCAGCGGCGATGCCAGCCGGCCGGTCCGGTTGCGCGCCGCGTAGACCAGCGAGGGCGACAGCACCGCCCGGTCGCTGCCTGCCTTGCCTGCGCCTTCCGCGCTGGCGCCGAGCAGGTGAAAGCGCAGGAAAGTCGTGGTGTAGTCGAAATCGAAGGCGCGCAGGGCCTGCCAGGCGCCCTCGCCCATCAGCCAGGCCGGCGGCACGAAGCCGCGCACCGGCCAGCCGCGCTCGGCAAACCAGTCGAGTCCGCGCTGGATGCGCCGCGCCGCCTCGTCGGCCGGCAGGGCCGCGAACTCGCCTTCGTGGCTATAGCTGCCGCGCAAAAAACGCTCGCTCAAGCCAGGACCGCGCGGTGCGGTATCCAGATGGGTATAGCCGTGCAGCGCGAGCTCGTCCGCTTGCGCCAGGGCCCGTTCGAGCCCTGCTTCCATGCGCGCCGGTTCGCCGCCGGCACGGTGGTACTGGGGCACCACCAGCCAGGTCAGCGGCAGCTCAGCCACCTCGCGCATGGCCTGCGCCAGACGGCTGCACTCGTCCCAGGTGGCCGGGGCAACGTCGTGGATCGACACGCACAGGGCCGGCCGCTGCGTCCTGGCTACTTTCGTAGAGTCGCCGTCCGCTTGCCCCTCCATGTCAGTCGGGGACAAAGACCCGCTCCAGCACGCGCGCGGCTCCCGGGCGCGCCGCGAGCAGGCTGCCGTAGCGGTGCATCAGCTGCGGGAAGACCTGGCTCCAGTCATAGTGCTCGTGGGCCTTGCGCCGTGCGTTGGTAGAGAGGCGCACCAGGTCGCGCGCATAGATGGCTTCGATGGCGCCGGCCAGGCTGTCCGCATCGTTGGGACGCGCCAGGATGCCGGTCTGCTCGTCGACCAGCTCGGCCACCCCGCCCCCGCTGGTGCCCACCACCGGCAGGCCGCAGGCCATCGCCTCCAGCACGATCAGGCCGAAGGTTTCGCAATCTCCCGGATGCACCAGCACGTCGCAGCTGGCCAGCAGGCCGGCCAGTGCGCACTGGTCGCGCTGGAAGGGCAGGAAGCTCAGCTGCGCATGCTGCGGCAGCGGCGCCCCGCCCCCGACCAGCAGCAGATGGTAGGGCTTGCCGAGCTTGCGCACGGCCTCGACCAGATAGCTCAGCTTCTTGTCGGCCGTGAAGCGGCCGGCATAGACCAGCAGGCGCGTGTCTTCCGGCAGGCTGAGCTCGGCCCGCAGGCTGTAGCGCCGGCGACGCGGGTGGAAGATGTCACTGTCGATGCCGAGCGGCTGGTGCAGGGCATGCGTGACGCCCATGTCGGCCAGCTGGTGCACCATCAGCCGGCTTGGCGCCAGCACGGTATCGAACTCGCCGTACAGGTGGGCGAGGTACTTGCAGGTGCCGTGGGAAATGGTTTCGCCAAAACGGTTCTGCACCAGGCGCGGCAGGTCGGAATGGTAGAAGGCGAGCGCCGGGATGCCGAGCTGCTGGCGCAGGCGCAATGCCGCCCAGGCACTGTGGCCGGCATCGCCCGCCTCGATCAGGTCGGGCCGGGCCGCACGCAGGCGCCGCGCCGCGGCCGTCACCGAGACCGGCATGCGGTAGCCGTGGATGCCGGGCAACGCCACCGCCGGCACCCGCACCAGGCTGGGCGCTTCGTCCTCGCCGACATTGGGACTGAAAATGGTATGCCGCGCCCAGCCGTAACGTGCAAGCCAGCGCGACTTGGCGTTCAGGTAGGTGCTGACGCCGCCGCCCTCGGCAGCGTAGAACATCGTGATGTCGACAAGATGCATGTGGGGTCCGCTGAAAGTGCCAAAGTAGCAGCGGTCCACCAACGAGGCTTGCGCGCACGCACAAGCATCCGCGGAACTCGCTACCGTTCGTCTTTAGTCTTTACAGTGGATTATGCGCTGCGGCGATCCAGCATGGCGCGCGCAATCGTGCCGGCATCGACATACTCGAGCTCGCCACCGACGGGCACGCCGCGCGCCAGCCGGCTGACCTTCAGCCCGCGCGCCTTCAGCATCTCGCTGATGTAATGGGCGGTCGCTTCGCCCTCGTTGGTGAAATTGGTTGCGAGCACCACTTCCTCGACCACGCCATCGGCGGCGCGGCCGACCAGCTTGTCGAGGTGCAGGTCGCGCGGCCCGATGCCGTCCAGCGGCGAGAGCCGCCCCATCAGCACGAAGTACAGGCCCTTGTAGGTCATGGTCTGCTCGATCATCATCTGGTCGGCAGGGGTTTCGACGACGCACAGCAGCGCGCGGTCGCGCGCCTCGTCGGCGCACAGATCGCACACTTCGGTGTCGGCGAAGGTATTGCACATGGCGCAGTGGTGGACCGTGTCCACCGCCTGGTACAGCGCGCGCGACAGCATGGCCGCGCCTTCGCGGTCATGCTGCAGCAGGTGGAAGGCCATGCGCTGCGCCGACTTCGGACCAATGCCGGGCAGGCGCCGCAGCGCCTCGGTCAGGAAGTCGAGCGACCTGGACATGAGGTTTTTTCTTTCTCTTTAGAACGGCATCTTGAAGCCCGGCGGCAGCGGCATGCCGGCGGTCAGGCCGCTCATCTTCTCGGCGGAGGTCGCTTCGGCCTTGCGCACGGCGTCGTTGAACGCGGCCGCGACCAGGTCTTCCAGCATGTCGCGGTCGTCACCCAGCAGCGACGGATCGATGGTGACGCGCTTGACGTCGTTCTTGCAGGTCATGACGACCTTGACCAGGCCGGCGCCCGACTGGCCCTCGACTTCGATCTGAGCCAGCTGCTCCTGCGCCTTCTTCATGTTGTCCTGCATGGCTTGCGCCTGTTTCATCAGGCCTGCGAGCTGGTTTTTCATCATGGTCGGTATCTCCAAAAAGTGCCAAGTGGTTGATTCAATAGGTCAGGCCGCGGCCGGCTTCACCGAGCCGGGCACGACGAAGGCGCCGAAGGTCCGCTCCATCGCCTGCACGAAGGGATCGGCGGCGACCAGGGCTTCGGCCTGGCGCTGGCGCTCCTCGCGCGCCGCCTTGGCTTCGGCCGCGGCGGTGTACCAGGTCGGGCCGATCTCGGTATCGAGGCTGACGCGCACCGAGGGAAAGTGCTCCTGCAGCGCGGCCGTCAGCTTCTCGCTGTTGCCGCTGGCGCGCAGGGTGTCGACCGGCACGCGCAGGCGGAAGGTCGCGGCCTGTTCGTGCGCCACGCATTCGATCAGTTCGGTCTGCAGGGCCAGTTGCTGGGACACGCCGCGCAGCGGCAGGCTGGCGGCCAGCGCCGGCCAGTTGCCGTCCCAGCCGATGGCCGGGACCGGCGTAATGACGTAGGGATGCGGCGGCGCGGCCGGCGCGCGCGCAGGAGCGCCTGTCGCATGCGCCAGGCCCATGACGGCGGCCGGCGCTTCGGCGGCGACCGCCGTGTCGTCGGAAAATTCGGTGACCCAGGAAGGCGGCTCGTCATCGCTTGCCGCGGCCTGCATGCGCGCCTGGGGCTGCTGCATCTGCTGGACGGCTTGCGGCGGCTGCTGCGGCTGGGCGGCCTGCGGCTGTTCCCACGGCGGCGCCGATCCCGGACCCGGACGGCCTGCCGGAGCGCCCCCCATGGCGGCCGACGGCCCGGGCGCCGGTGGCGGCGCGGCAGGAGCCGGCGCCTGGGGCGCGGGGGCCGGCGCGGCCTCGGGACGCGGCCTGGCGCCGCCGCCGCCGTTGCGGCCGGAGGCGGCGCGTGCCGCTTCCAGTGCCGCATTGATCGCGGCGCGCGCGGAAGTCATGGCCGGCGCCGGGCTGCCAGGCCCCGGCACTGCCGGGGCGGCCGCCGCAGGCGCGGCGTGTGCCGCCGGAGGCGGCGCGGCCGGACGGTTCTGCGCCGCTGGCGCAGGACGCGCCACCGCCGCATGGCTGGCGGCGGCCACCGCTGCGGCGCGCGCGGCCGGCGCGTGACCGGGCGCCGAGGCGGCCGGTGCGCTTGGTGGCAATTCGGCGCCGCCCTGCCCCGGACGGAAGGCCAGCATGCGCAGCAGGGTCATGGTAAAGCCCGCGTATTCGTCCGGCGCCAGGCCGATCTCGTTGCGGCCGTGCACGGCGATCTGGTAATACAGCTGCACTTCCTGCGCGTCGAACGCCTGGGCCAGGCGCAGGATGTCGTTCAGTTCCGGCAGGTCCTGCGGCACTGCCGAGGGCACCGATTGCGCCAGCGCGATCCGGTGCAGCAAGGTGCCGAGGTCCTGCAGCGCGCCGTTATACGACAGGCTGCGGCTGGCCATCTCGTCGGCCACCGCCATCAGGTCGGCGCCGTCCTGAGCCAGCAGCGCGTCCAGCAGGCGCACCAGGTAGGACTGGTCGAGCGCGCCCAGCATGCCCTGCGCCGCATCCAAGGTAACCTCGCCGGCGGCATAGGCGATCGCCTGGTCGGTCAGCGACAGTGCGTCGCGCATCGAGCCGTGGGCGCCTTGCGCCAGCAGGCGCAGGGCCGGCTGCTCGAAGGCCACGCCTTCCTGGCCGAGGATGTTTTCCAGGTGGCCGACGATGTGGCCGGGCGGCATCTGCTTGAGGTTGAACTGCAGGCAGCGCGACAGCACCGTGACCGGGATCTTCTGCGGGTCGGTGGTCGCGAGGATGAATTTCACGTGCGGCGGCGGTTCCTCGAGCGTTTTGAGCATCGCGTTGAACGCGTGGTTGGTGAGCATGTGCACCTCGTCGATCATGTAGACCTTAAAGCGCGCATTGCTCGGCGCGTACACCGCCTGCTCCAGCAGCTGGGCCATCTCGTCCACGCCGCGGTTGGACGCCGCATCCATCTCGATGTAGTCGACGAAACGCCCTGCATCGATCGCACGGCAGGCCTCGCACACGCCGCAGGGTTCGGCCGTGATTCCGCCCTGCCCGTCCGAGCCGACGCAGTTGAGCGACTTGGCCAGGATGCGCGACAGCGTCGTCTTGCCGACCCCGCGCGTCCCCGTGAACAGGTAGGCGTGGTGCAGGCGGCCGGTCCTGAGCGCATGGGTCAGGGCACGGACGACGTGCTCCTGGCCGACCAGCGTTTCGAAGTTCTTGGGACGGTATTTGCGGGCGAGGACTTGATAGGACATGCCGGGATTTTACCGCAGTTGGCGCTTGGGGCGAACATTCCCTGGCCGGCCCGGCAACAATATGATTCCGCTAGGCATGACAAAGCCGCGTGCGCCTGGCATGTGCGTTTGGTACAGGGTGAATGGATATGGCAGGAAGAGAAAGGAAAGAGGCGAGCCTGATCTGCGGCACTTGCGGTGAACGGCTTTGGCTGCTTCGTTCCCGACCTGACCAGGTGAACCATGCCACAATGCGCAGGGGCCCGCCAGCAAGCATTATACCCGACCCCACCGTTTTTGGGGCCGGATCTTGCGAAGCCTATGCGCGATCCTTCAGCAAGGCCAGCAAGGCATGCGCGCCCGCTTCGGAGGACGCCGGATTCTGCCCCGTGACGAGCAGGCCGTCGGTCACGACATAGGGCTGCCAGTCATCCGTCTTGCTGTACTGGCCGCCATTTTTCACCAGCATGTCCTCGACCAGGAAAGGCACCACCTCGGTCAGGCCGACGGCTTCCTCTTCGGTGTTGGTGAAACCGGTCACGCGCTTGCCCTTGACCAGGAGGTCCCCGTCCACTCCCCTGACCTGTGCCAGCACGCCCGGGGCATGGCATACCGCGGCCACCGGTTTGCCGCCGGCGATCATGGCCTCGATCAGGCGGATCGAATCGGCATCCTGGGCCAGGTCCCATAGCGGGCCGTGGCCGCCGGGATAGAACACGGCGTCGAAGTCCTGCGCGCGTACGCCCGACAGGGTGACGGTATTCGCCAGCGCCTCCTGGGCCTGCGGATCGGCGCGAAAACGCCGGGTCGCCTCGGTCTGGGCATCGGGCTCGTCGCTCTTCGGGTCGAGCGGCGGTTGTCCGCCCCGCGGCGAGGCCAGCGTCAGGGTCGCGCCGGCATCCTTGAATACATAATAGGGAGCGGCGAACTCCTCCAGCCAGAAACCGGTTTTCTTGCCGGTGTCGCCGAGGCGGTCGTGCGAGGTCAGCACCATCAGGATGTTCATCGGGCCTCCATGTGCGTGGTGGTCAAAACGGCAGTCTAGCCGCCCCTCGCCCCACGCGCCGCACGGGAGTCCGCCGCCCTACAGTCCCAGCGTCCCCCAGATGTCGTCCACGCGCGCCTTGACTTCCGGCGTCATGGCGATCGGCGTGCCCCACTCGCGATTGGTCTCGCCCGGCCACTTGTTGGTGGCGTCGATGCCCATCTTGCTGCCCAGGCCACTGATCGGCGAGGCGAAGTCGAGGTAGTCGATCGGGGTATTGTCGACCATGACCGTATCGCGGGTCGGATCGACCCGGGTCGTGATGGCCCAGATGACTTCCTTCCAGTCGCGCACGTTCACGTCCTCGTCCACCACCACGATGAACTTGGTATACATGAACTGGCGCAGGAAACTCCAGACCCCGAACATCACGCGCTTGGCGTGACCCGCGTACTGCTTCTTCATCTGAACCACCGCCATCCGGTAGCTGCAGCCTTCCGGCGGCAGGTAGAAGTCGGTGATCTCGCTGAACTGCTTCTGCAGCAGCGGGATGAAGACCTCGTTCAGGGCCACGCCCAGCACCGCCGGCTCGTCGGGCGGCTTGCCGGTGTAGGTCGAGTGGTAGATGGGGTCGCGCCGCATCGTGATGCGGTCGATGGTGAACACCGGGAAGCTGTCCTGCTCGTTGTAATAGCCGGTGTGGTCGCCGTACGGACCTTCGAGTGCGTCCTCGAAGCCGGACGGGTGGTTCGCGTCCGGGTAGATATGCCCTTCTAGCACGATCTCGGCGGACGCCGGCACCCGCAATTCGCTGCCGATGGCTTTGGTCAGCACGGTGCGCTGGCCGCGCAGCAGGCCGGCGAACTGGTATTCGGACAAGCTGTCCGGCACCGGCGTGACGGCGCCCAGGATGGTGGCCGGATCCGCGCCCAGCGCCACCGCCACCGGATAGGGCTTGCCCGGGTTGGCCAGGGCGTGTTCGCGGAAGTCGAGGGCGCCGCCGCGGTGCGCCAGCCAGCGCATGATCACCTTGTTCCGGCCCAGCACCTGCTGGCGGTAGATGCCCAGGTTCTGGCGCTTCTTGTGCGGCCCCTTGGTAATCACCAGTCCCCAGGTGATCAGGGGTGCGACATCCCCCGGCCAGCAGTGCTGGATCGGCAACCTGGCCAGGTCGACGTCCTGCCCTTCCCAGACGACTTCGTGGCACGCGGCACCCTTCACCTCCTTCGGCGCCATGTCCCAGACCGCCTTGACCAGCGAACCCAGGCCCATGACGTCCTTGAAGCCCTTGGGCGGCTCAGGTTCCTTCAGGCGCGACAGCACGTGTCCGATGTTGCGCAGTTCGGCGAGGCTCTCGGCGCCCATGCCCAGCGCCACCCGGCGCGGGGTGCCGAACAGGTTGCCCAGTACTGGAATAGTGTGTCCAGTCGGTTTCTGGAACAGCAGCGCGGGGCCTTCGGCGCGCAGGGTACGGTCGCAGATCTCCGTCATCTCGAGGTGGGGCGACACCGGCACGCCAACGTGTTTCAGCTCGCCCATGCGTTCGAGCTGCGCCATAAAGTCCCGCAAATCTGAATATTTCATCAAGTTTTGATCGTAATCTCGTCAATAGAAGCTGGTTCAAGGCACCATGCCAAGTAGCTGATTTAGCAAGACTTTTCAAAATTTCGTCTTGGAAATCAGAACTAAAAGTAATAAGAGCGGATCGTGCTAGGGTTGACTTGGTATAAGTGAGCCACTAGAATCCGTCCTACTTGATGAGGCAGGCAGTCTTTCTGACATGATTTTAGCTGTTCTCATGCATTCACGGGGTCGGGGCCCCACATGACATTTTGAGGAGTGTTTTCACTGGGCGTCTGCCCAATCCCCCGAGACAGTTGTTGAGCCACTGGTTCCACCCGCACGGGTTTCAAAGCAGCCAGCTGTAGCAAAGCAATGACGGCGTTAGTCGGCCGCAAGGCGGCGACCTACGATATTTCTGATGCACGGCATTCAGTAACCCGACGCAGCGCACATCTCCCTGGAGACGCTGTGACAGGGCTGCTTTTCGCCGCGACAAGGGGAATTCGATGATCAATCGTTTCATCACGAGCGCAAGGCTCGTGCAAACCATGGCCAGCCAGCCAGTCACGTGGTCTTCCGTGAGCAAAACGGCACGCGGTGTACTGAATACCGCACGCAACACCCTGACCGTTTTCGGTCTTTCGGCAATCGCAATGCTTGCGCTGCTCTATACCAACGAAGACGTCGCCAAGCGCGTCTCGGACATGCTGCATCCGGAACCTGAAGTCGTGGTCGTGGCCAAGGCCGCACCGGCGCCGGTTGTCGCCGACGTCGCCGAAGCCGTCGAAACCACCCATGCCAGTGCCCAGCACCTCGGCAACAGCAAGCAGCAGCAATGGGTCACTTCCTGGCTGAGCAAGCGCTACCGCGTCGCCAGCGACGCCGCCAACATGCTGGTCTCGACCGCCTACATGACGGCGCACGAGGTCAAGCTGGATCCGCTCCTGATCCTGGCCGTGATGGCGATCGAATCGGGCCTGAACCCGTTCGCCGAGAGCCCGATGGGCGCCAAGGGCCTGATGCAGGTCATGGCCAAGGTCCATCACGACAAGTTCGAACAAGTGGGCGGCCAGCAGGCGGCCCTGAATCCGGTCGCCAACATCAAGGTCGGCGCCCTGATCCTGAAGGATTACGTCAAGCGTACCGGCTCGGTCGAAGGCGGCCTGAAGACCTACGTCGGTGCGGCCGACCTGGAAACCGATTCGGGCTATGGCGCCAAGGTGCTGGCCGAATACAAGAAGCTCAAGCAGGTTGCCAAGGGCCACAAGGTCCCGACCACCAATCCGCGTCCGCTGCCGGCTACCACGCTGGTCAAGCAGGCTCCCGCCGCCACCCCGACCGAAACGCCGGCCGCGGCGCCGGCGAAGGCCGAGAACCATGGTTCGGAAGCGCTGGCGACCCTGTAATCCTGCGCACAACACTCCTCACCGGCCACCGCTCGCGGTGGCTTTTTCTTTGTCACGCCGGTCGTTTGCCGCCAGACCTGTCCAGCAGGACATCCACGTCCTGGCGCAGTATGACGCAACAAAAAAGCCACTGGGCGAGGCCGCAGTGGCTTTCTCTACTATATAGATATCCGGACGCAGGGTTGAAGCAATTTGGCCCATACTCTTTTAACATATGTACAGCCATTAATGCCGTCAAAGAACCTGGTCTGTTCGAGCGCGTTGCTGATTTCATCTAAGTTGAACTCTTATACGCAGATCCCGATCATGCTTGCCAAGCCTCTGTGATCTTGCCCCGCTTTTCCCGGACACAGCCTGATGCTTAGTTAGCGTCAGTTTCCAGAGCCTGACGGCGTCGCTCTTTCCTAAACATCCGCGGCGATTTGTAGCCGAGCGCTGAATGCGGATGCA
>NZ_JNNN01000080.1:0-178470 GCF_000735635.1 Massilia sp. LC238
GCGGCGTCGCTCTTCGGACACCGTCACGACTTCGATGGTTTGGTTGTTCCTAGTCATACTCACAGTCTTATTCCTATCCGTAAGGATACAGCATCGACTGTGTCTGGTGAATCAAGGGGCTATCTCAGCACCCAAATAAAACTGCCCGGTCGATCACTCGTCCGGGCAGTCTTATCCTGCAGTCCTGTAGAAAACGATCAGGACATGTGCTGCCCCCCATTAATCGCGATATTCGCGCCTGTGACAAACGCTGCTTCATCCGACGACAGGTAAGCCACCAGGCCGGCGACTTCTTCCGGCTTGCCCAGGCGGCCCATCGGAATCTGCGGAATGATTTTGCTTTCCAGAACTTCACTCGGGATGTCCATCACCATCTTGGTGCCGATGTAGCCCGGCGAGATGGTGTTGACGGTGACGCCCTTGCGCGCCACTTCCAGGGCCAGGGCCTTGGTGAAGCCGTGCATGCCGGCCTTGGCCGCCGAATAGTTGGTCTGGCCGAAGGCGCCCTTCTGGCCGTTCACCGACGAGATGTTGATGATCCGGCCCCAGCCGCGCTCGACCATGCCGTCGCAGACCGGCTTGGTCATGTTGAACACGGAATCCAGGTTGGTCTTCATGACCGCGTCCCAGTTCGGCTTGTCCATCTTCTTGAAGGTCATGTCGCGCGTGATGCCGGCGTTGTTCACCAGCACGTCGACCGGGCCGACTTCCTGCTCGACCTGGCGCACGCAGGCCTGGGCCGAATCGTAATCGGCCACGTCGCAGGGATAGGCCCGGAAGTCGTAGCCCTGCTCTTTCATCTGGCTCAGCCAGCTCTCCGCCTTCTTGTTCCCCGGCGAATACGTAGTGACGACCTTGTAACCCAAAGCGGCCAGCTTGATGCACACCGCTTCGCCCAGACCGCCCATGCCGCCCGTCACCAATGCTACTCGTGCCATTGTCTTCTCCAGTTATATTTGTCAGTCACTGCTGTTCGAGGGGCGGCCCTGGGCCGTCCCGTGTATCGCTTCAGTCGCGCTCGACCGCCAGCGCCACGCCCATGCCGCCGCCGATGCACAGGCTGGCCAGGCCGCGCTTGGCGTCGCGGCGCACCATCTCGTGCAGCAGGGTCACCAGCACGCGGCAGCCGGAGGCGCCGATCGGGTGGCCCAGCGCGATCGCGCCGCCGTTCACGTTGATCTTCGAGGTATCCCAGCCCATTTCCTTGTTGACCGCGATGGCCTGGGCGGCAAACGCCTCGTTGATTTCCATCAGGTCGATGTCTTCATGGGTCCAGCCGGCCTTCTTGAGGCACAGCTGGGTGGCCGAGACCGGGCCCATGCCCATGATCGACGGGTCCAGGCCGGCCGATGCGTAGGCCTTGATGCGCGCCAACGGGGTCAGGCCCAGCTCTTTCGCCTTCGAGGCGCTCATCATGATGACGGCTGCGGCGCCGTCGTTGATGCCGGAGGCGTTGCCGGCGGTGACGCTGCCTTCCTTGTTGAAGGCCGGACGCAGGCCGCTCAGCGCTTCGAGCGTCGAGCCGTGCTTCGGGTATTCGTCGGTGTCGAAGATGGTCGGGCCCTTCTTGGACGGGATCTCGACGGGGATGATCTCGTCCTTGAACTTGCCGGCCTTCTGGGCGGCTTCGGCCTTGAGCTGCGACTGCAGCGCGAACTCATCCTGCTCGGCGCGCGACACGTCGTACTTGCGCGCCACGTTCTCGGCGGTCACGCCCATGTGGTACTGGTTGTACACGTCCCACAGGCCGTCGACGATCATGGTGTCGACCAGCTTGGCGTCGCCCATGCGGAAACCGTCGCGCGAGCCGTTCAGCACGTGCGGCGAGGCGCTCATGTTTTCCTGGCCGCCGGCGATGACGATCTGGGCGTCGCCGCACTTGATGGCCTGGGCCGCCAGGTGGGTAGCCTTCAGGCCGCTGCCGCAGACCATGTTGATGGTCTGGGCCGGCACCATGTCGGGCAGCCCACCCTTGATGACGGCCTGGCGGGCCGGGTTCTGGCCGGCGCCGGCGGTGAGGACCTGGCCCATGATCACCTCGCTGACCGAGGCGGGATCGATGCCGGTCTTGGCCAGCAGTTGGCGAATCACGTGCGCGCCGAGCTCGGCGGCAGGTATCTTGGCCAGCGTGCCGCCGAATTTACCGACAGGCGTGCGGCCGGCGGCCACGATGACGACATCTTCCATGTTGCTCTCCCTAGTTCCCGGTCTGGCCGGGGAATGTTAAAAACTGAAGACGGCTGGGCCGAAAAGCATGCATCTTACGGTTTGCGCAAAGCCCATGTTTAATCGAAATCAATCTTATCAGCTTATTCACCGATTACAACCGCGCCATAACAGGCTGTCACCATCTTGCGCACATATTTTTGAACGTGCATCACCTAGTCGTGGTAACACTCATTTCTACTAGGAATCATGCGTACGTAAATGTCCTTTCGGTCAAATTTCACAGTAGAATGCACGAGCGCAACGCCAACCAGACCGTTTTATGCTGAAGACCCCATCCTCTCTGCCCATCGAAATCAAGATTTCCACGGTCGTCGCCATTTCGACGATCCTGCATTCGGCCGACCCGGCCACGATCGACGCGGCACTGAACCAGATGACCGGCGGGGTCTCGGACTTCTTCGAGGACGAGTTCGCGGTGATCGACATCGCCGCCATCGCCCACGAGTGGTCCGCCACTGCGGCACCAAGCATCGACTGGCCGGCCCTGGTGGCGCTGCTGAAGAAATACCGGCTCAATGCGGTGGCCGTGCGCGGCGCCGGTCCGGAAATGGCGGACGCGATCCGCGCCCATGGCCTGTCGCTGGACGACGGATCGAGCGGCGTGCGCGCTCCTGAAACGAAAGAAGTGCCGGCCGCGGCGGCGCCGACCCCGGCACCCACGCCAGCGCCCACGCCGGCGCCTGAACCTGCCCCGGCGTCCGCGCCGGTGGCGGCCATGATCATCGACACCCCGGTGCGTGCCGGCCAGCGCGTCTACGCGCGCGGCACCGACCTGATCATCACCGCGGTCGTCAACAATGGCGCGGAAATCATCGCCGACGGCAGCATCCACGTGTACGCGCCCCTGAACGGCCGGGCACTGGCGGGCGCTTCCGGGAATCCGGAAGCGCGCATCTTTGCCCTGTCGATGCAGCCGGAACTGGTGTCGATCGCGGGCGTGTACCGTACCTTCGACGACGGTTTCCCGAATGACCTGACGCGCCAGCCGGCGCAGATCAAGCTGGTCGGCGACCGGCTGGCGATCTCGTCGCTGGCGCCGGCATCCCGCGCATAAACCTTTGACCGCAGATACTGCTAGAACTGTAAAGGACCTTTTTGTGGCAAGAATTATTGTTGTGACGTCCGGCAAGGGCGGTGTGGGCAAAACCACTTCGAGCGCAAGCTTTTCCAGCGGCCTGGCCCTGCGCGGCCACAAGACCGCGGTCATCGACTTCGACGTCGGCCTGCGCAACCTCGACCTGATCATGGGTTGCGAACGCCGCGTGGTCTACGACCTGATCAACGTGATCAACGGCGAGGCGACCCTGAACCAGGCGCTGATCAAGGACAAGCACACCGACAACCTGTTCATCCTGCCGGCCTCGCAGACGCGCGACAAGGAAGCGCTGAGCGAAGACGGCGTCGAGCGCGTGCTGAACGATCTGGTCAAGATGGGCTTCGAATTCATCATCTGCGACTCGCCGGCGGGCATCGAGCACGGCGCGCTGATGGCGCTGACCTTCGCGGACGAGGCGATCATCGTCACCAACCCGGAAGTGTCCTCGGTGCGCGACTCGGACCGCATCCTCGGCATCCTGCAAGCCAAGTCGCGCCGCGCCCAGAGCGGTTCGGAGCCGGTCAAGGAACACCTCCTGATCACCCGCTACTCGCCGAAGCGCGTGGAAGCCGACGAAATGCTGTCCTACCAGGACGTGCAGGAAATCCTGCGCATCCCGCTGATCGGCATCATCCCGGAATCGGAATCGGTGCTGCATGCCTCGAACCAGGGCAACCCGGCGATCCATTTCAAGGGCACCGACGTGGCCGAGGCCTACGAGGACGTGATCGCCCGCTTCCTGGGCGAAGAGCGTCCGCTGCGTTTCACCAACTACGAAAAGCCGGGCCTGTTCCAGCGTATCTTTGGAGCCAAGTGATATGGCACTTCTCAACTTTCTGTTTCCGGAGAAAAAGAAGAGCGCTTCAGCCGCCAAGGAACGCCTGCAGATCATCATCGCCCGCGAGCGCAGCAGTGTGACCGGTCCGGACTTCCTGCCGGCCCTGCACCGCGAGCTGATCGAGGTCATCTCGAAATACACCAAGGTCAGCGCGGACGACATCAAGATCTCGCTCGACCGCCAGGGCAACCTGGAAGTGCTGGACGTGAACGTGGTGCTGCCGGACGCCTGAGCGATCCTGCTCCGATAAACAAGTGCCCGCTCAAGCGGGCATTTGTTTATCCGCCTGCGCCGTCCCCGCATCGATCACCTGCAGCTTCTGCAACTCGCGCGCTACCTTGGCGCAGGCATCCACGTGCTGGTAGCCCATCTTGCGGAACAAGGCGAAGCCGATCGCCGCCGAGGCCACCTGCCCCGCGACCGGCACCACCTTGGCCACCGTCTTGGCCGCGATCTTCACGCCGGCGCGCTTGAACAGCACCAGCACCAGCCGCTTGGTCACCAGTTTCCCCACCAGCATGCCGCCGACCGAGGCCGCCGCCTGGTAGGCCAATACTCGCAGGCGCGGATGCAGGCGCTCGATCTGTTTCTGGCTCAGGCCGAATTCCTTGTTGACCTCTTCCACCAGCAGCGTGAAGGTGCTCAGGTCCGACAGCACGTCCAGGCCCGGCAACGGTACCGCCGCCACCCCGGCCGACACCAGCGCCCGCTTGCGCACCATCTCGCGGCAGCGCTCGCGCACCACCTCGATCTCGGCCCCGCTCACCGGCGTCACCGGCGATTCGGGCGCGACGAGGTCTTTATTTTTGCGTCGAAACAACATATCGCCTCCCGGTAACTTCGTACCGACAAGTGTAACGCGCGGCCCGCGTTCGCTTGAACACAACACAACGGCGTTTCCTGCGGAAAATCTTTATTTTGCTGTAGCGTTATTTTGTGAAAGTCTGCTATATTCGGTTTAACCCTTGTAGGAGCCTTCCTACATGGGCAACCTCAACAGTAGATGTCCTATGAAGATCGCCGTTCTTGAACAAGACCGCAGCCAGGCTGAACTCATTTGCCAGGTGCTGACGGCCGCGGGCCACAGCTGCCAGCCGTATGACAGCGCCAAGGAATGCCTCGCGCAACTGCGCAAGGAAAATGCCGACATGCTGGTCATGGACTGGAACGTCCCCGACATGGAAGGCGCCGAAGTGCTGCGCCGCGCCAAGGAAAAGATGGCGGCCAGTGCGCCTGTCATTTTCCTGGTCGGTAACAATGCCGAAGACGACATCATCGCCGGCGTCACCGCGGGCGCCGACGATTACCTGGTCAAGCCGCTGCGCCGCGGCGAGCTGGTGGCCCGTGTCTCGGCCCTGCTGCGCCGCGCCTACCCGTCGCAGAACAGCGCCGAGCAGCTGCAGTTCGGTCCGTTCACCTTCGAGACCCGCCCGGGCCGCCTGCTCAAGGACGGTTCGATCATCGACGTCACCCAGAAGGAACTCTCGCTGGCGCTGCTGTTCTTCCGCAACATCGGCCGTCCGCTGTCGCGCGCCTACATCCATGAATCCGTGTGGGTACGCGATACCGACGTGCCTTCGCGCACCATGGACACCCACGTCTCGCGCGTGCGCAACAAGCTCAGCCTGCGTCCGGAAAACGGCTTCCGCCTGGTGCCGGTCTACAGCTACGGCTACCGCCTGGAAAAGCTGGGCGCCTGATCATTGCGTCAACACGGGCGGCCGGCCCCGGCCGTCCGCTGAAACCCTTCTCGCACAAGGGTATAATGGGTGCATACCTGTCGACCCCGTCCCACCATGCAACTGCTTGCCGTTGGCCTGAACCACACGACCGCACCGGTCTCGCTGCGCGAGCAGCTGGCGCTCGCGCCTGACCAGCTCGGCAAGGCGGTACAGGCGGCGCGCAGCTGGTTCGCACGCCAGGGCGCGCCTGGCGCTTCCGGCAACGAGGCGGCCATCCTCTCGACCTGCAACCGCACCGAGATGTATGCGGCCAGCGACATCGCCAATCCGCTCGACGCCTCGGCCCAGTTCCTGGCCCACTACCACGCGCTCAATTTCGCCGAACTGCGCCCGCACCTCTACATGCTGCCGCAAGACAGTGCGGTGCGCCACGCCTTCCGCGTCGCCTCCGGGCTCGACTCCATGGTGCTCGGCGAGCCGCAGATCCTGGGCCAGATGAAGGACGCGGTGCGCACCGCCGAGGAAGCCGGCGGCCTGGGCACCTACCTGCACCAGCTGTTCCAGCGCAGCTTTGCCGTGGCCAAGGAAGTGCGCAGCACCACCGAGATCGGCGCCCACAGCGTCTCGATGGCGGCGGCCGCGGTGCGTCTGTCGCAGCGCATCTTCGACCGCATCGCCGACCAGCACGTGCTGTTCATCGGCGCCGGCGAAATGATCGAACTGTGCGCCGCCCACTTCGCGGCCCAGAACCCGAAATCCGTCACCATCGCCAACCGCACCATGGAGCGCGGCCAGCAGCTCGCCACGCGCTACAACGGCGAGGCGATCCGCCTGGCTGACCTGCCCGAGCGCCTGCAGCATTTCGACATCGTGATCTCCTGCACCGCCTCGTCGCTGCCCCTGATCGGCCTCGGCATGGTCGAGCGCGCGATCAAGGCGCGCCGCCATCGACCGGTGTT
Organism: Massilia sp. LC238; assembly: GCF_000735635.1. Taxonomy (NCBI): domain Bacteria; kingdom Pseudomonadati; phylum Pseudomonadota; class Betaproteobacteria; order Burkholderiales; family Oxalobacteraceae; genus Massilia; species Massilia sp. LC238. The sequence continues at coordinate 6,805 of NZ_JNNN01000080.1, forward strand.
CATGGTCGACCTGGCCGTGCCGCGCGACATCGAACCCGAAGTCGCGCGCCTGGACGACGTGTTCCTGTATACCGTGGACGACCTTGCCCAGGTGGTCCAGACCGGCATCGAGAGCCGCCAGGCCGCCGTGGCCCAGGCCGAAGCCATCATCGAGACGCGCGTGCAGTCCTTCATGCACTGGGTCGGCGACCGCGCCATGGTGCCGGTCATCCGCGACCTGCACGAATCGAGCGAAGCGCTGCGCCTGGCCGAACTCGAACGCGCACGCAAGCTGCTGGCGCGCGGCGACGACCCGGAGGCGGTGCTCGAAGCGCTGTCGAAGGGCCTGGCCGCCAAGTTCCTGCACGGTCCCCAGCAGGCGCTGCACCACGCCCAGGGCGACGAGCGCGCCCGCCTCGCCAGCCTGCTGCCCCAGCTGTTCCGCGGCCGCCGTTAGCGGCCCTCTTCCTTTCGTCGTGCGCTTCACGCGAGGCGCGTTCCGGCCGCCCCGCGGCTATCTAGACTCTACCGAGCACCCATGAAACCATCCATGCTGGCCAAGCTGGACCAACTGGCCAACCGACTCGTCGAACTGGACGAACTCCTGATGTCCGAAGGCGCCACCGCCAACATGGACAGCTACCGCAAGATGACCCGCGAGCACGCCGAGCTTTCGCCCCTGGTCGCCCTGTACCGCCAGTACGGCGCGGCGCAGGAAGACATTGTGGCTGCCCAGGAGATGGCCCAGGATCCCGAGATGAAGGACTTCGCCCAGGAAGAAATCGAAGCCGCGAAAGCGCGCCTGGCCGACCTCGACCTCGAGCTGCAGAAGATGCTGCTGCCGAAGGACGCCAACGACGAGCGCAACATCTTCCTCGAGATCCGCGCCGGCACCGGCGGCGACGAGTCGGCCCTGTTCGCCGGCGACCTGCTGCGCATGTACAGCCGCTTCGCGGAGCGCAACCGCTGGCAGGTCGAGCTGGTGTCGGAGTCACCCTCGGACCTGGGCGGCTACCGCGAAGTCATCGTGCGCATCATCGGCAACGGCGTGTACTCGAAACTGAAATTCGAATCGGGCGGCCACCGCGTGCAGCGCGTTCCCGCCACCGAGACCCAGGGCCGTATCCACACTTCGGCCTGTACCGTGGCCGTGATGCCGGAAGCCGACGAGGTCGAGGACGTGAACATCAACCCGGCCGACCTGCGCATCGACACCTACCGGGCCTCGGGCGCCGGCGGCCAGCACATCAACAAGACCGATTCGGCGGTGCGCATCACCCACCTGCCGACCGGCATCGTGGTCGAGTGCCAGGACGACCGCAGCCAGCACAAGAACAAGGCGCAGGCGCTCAAGGTGCTGGCGGCCCGCATCAAGGACGTGCAGCTGCGCGAGCAGCAATCGAAAGAGGCGGCCACCCGCAAGAGCCTGATCGGCTCGGGCGACCGCAGCGAACGGATCCGCACCTACAACTTCCCGCAGGGCCGCCTGACCGACCACCGCATCAACCTGACCTTGTACAAGCTGGACTTCATCATGGATGGCGACCTGTCGGAGCTGACCAATGCGCTGGCGGCCGAGCACCAGGCGGAGCTGCTGGCCGCGCTCGGCGATTGATGGGTTAAGCAAAGATTAAGTAGCCATCGGGGCTTCATGCGAGAATGCCCCGTCTCGAACGAACTACACTACAAGAACCATGATGCTGCCTTCCAACCGCCAGATCCTGTTCGCCATCTCCTCGATCTGCTTTGCCCTGATCGGCGTCGCCCTCTACCTGCAGCATGCCCATGACATGCTGCCCTGCCCGCTGTGCGTCATCCAGCGCTACATGTTCCTGGCGATCGGCGTGGCCAGCCTGGTGGCGGCCATCAGCGGCAAGGTGCGCGAAGGCACGGTGCTGGCCCTGCTGGCGGCGCTTGGCGGCCTGTATACGGTCGGCAAGCACCTGTACGTGATCGCCAACCCGGGCTTCAGCTGCGGCATCGACCCGATGGAGACCTTCCTCAACAAGATCCCCACCGCCGAATACCTGCCCTGGCTGTTCCGCGCCGACGGCCTGTGCGAAGGCGCCACCGACGGCATCATGGGCCTGGCGATCCCGCAGTGGTCCGCGATCTGGTTCGTGGTATTGACCGTGCTGCTGGCCTTTGTCCTGCTGCGCAAGAAACGCACATGACGCAAGCCATCCAGGCCGGAGCGACCATCCGGCAGCTGCTGGCCGCCTTGCCGCTCGAACCGCTGGAAAACCGCATCCTGTTGTGCCACGCGCTGGGAGTGTCGCGCGTCGGCCTGATCACCCAGTCCGAACGTGCCTTGACCAGCGCGGAAGCCGCGCACCTGGGCGCATTGGTACAGCGACGCCTGAACGGCGAACCGATCGCCTACATCGTCGGCGAACGCGAATTCTTCGGCCTGCCCTTCCGGGTCGGCCCGGGCGTCCTGATTCCGCGCCCCGACACCGAACTGATCGTCGAACTGAGCCTGGAGCGCCTGCCGCCGCGCGGCCGCCTGCTCGACATGGGCACCGGCAGCGGCGCCATCGCCGTGGCCTGCGCCCACTCGCGCCGCGATGCCAGCGTGACGGCGCTCGACCTCAGCGAAGAAGCGCTGGCCATCGCGCGCGCCAACGCTGCGGCCAACGGCGCGCAAGTGCGCTTCCTGCGCAGCGACTGGTTCGCCGCCATTGGCGAAGAACGCTTCGAACTGATCGCGTCCAACCCACCCTATATCGCCGCCGGCGACGCGCACCTGTCGCAGGGCGACCTGCGCTTCGAGCCGGTCGGCGCCCTCACCGACCATGCCGACGGCCTGACTGCGCTCTGTAACATCGTCGACGGGGCCCCCGATCACCTGATGCCGGGCGGCTGGCTGCTGCTCGAGCATGGCTACGACCAGGCCGAGGCCGTGCGTGCGCTGCTGGCGGCGCGTGGTTTTCTTGAGGTACAAAGCTGGCGCGACCTGGCCGGCATCGAGCGTGTCAGCGGCGGCCGCCTATCCTGACGGGCGCGCCGCCGGGATCAGTCTTGCTAAAATGACCAGACCATTCCTTGGGTCCGGCATGCGCAAACTGTTCGCCTCGATCGTCCTGCTTGCTCCCTTCGTCTGCGGCGCCGCCGATACGACGACGGATGCCGCACGCCGGCTGTTCGAGCGCGAATGGCAGTGGCAGCTGCGCCAGCAGCCCGAGTATGCGACCACCATCGGTGAACACCGCTTCGACGCCAGCCTGAGCGATACCAGCCTGGCCGCCCGCGCCGCCGCCGCCGAGCACACGCGCCAGGTCCTCGCCGAAATACGCCAGCTCGAGCGCACGGAACTTGAGGGCCAGGACCGGATTTCCTACGACCTGTTCATCGCCCAGCGCGAACGCCTGCTGGCGGCCGACGCCTTCGCGCCCTTCGATCCGCAGCCCCTGAGCAGCGTCGACGGCCTGCAGGTGCGCCTGCCGCGGCTGGTCGCCGCGATGCCCTTCACCAGCGAGCTGGATTACCGCAATTACCTGGGGCGCCTGGCCGCCCTGCCCGCGCACGTGGACGGCCTGGTCGAGCAGCTGCGCGCCGGGATGGCCGCCGGCTGGACCCAGCCGAAAACCGTGATGGCGCCGGTGCCGGCGGCCCTGCACGCGCTGCACGAGGAGATCGCCACGGGCCCGCTGTTCGCGCCTTTCCTGCGCATCCCCGCCACGATCGAGCCGGAGACAAGGGAAAAGCTGCTGGTGGACGGCATCTCGGCGCTGGCGAACGGCGCCCAGGCCCTGCACCGGCTGGAGGAGTTCGTGCGCACCGAATACCTGCCGGCGGCGCGCGAGACCATCGGCGCCTCCAGCCTGCCCGGCGGCGCGGACTGGTATGCTTTCCTGGTGCGCCATGCCACCACCACGCGCCTGACCCCGGGCCAGGTGCACGAGATCGGCGTGCGCGAAGTCACCCGCCTGCGCGCCGAGATGGCCATGCAGGCGGCACGCACCGGTTTTCGCGGCAACCTGGCGCAGTTCCTGGGCTTCGCGCGCACCGACCGGCGCCTGTTCTTCCCGGACCAGGAAGCCCTGCTGGCCCGCTACCGCAAGGCCGTGGCGCGCGCCAGCGCGAAGCTGCCCCGGGTCGTGGCGACGGTGCCGGAAGCCGGCATCGCGGTCAAGCCGATGTCGGCGGAAGGCGCCGGCCAGCCGCTTGCCTATTACGAAGGGGGCAGCGAAGGCCGCAGCGCCGCGCTGGTGGTCAACGTATCGCATCTCGATCAGCGGCCAGCCTGGCAGGTCGACAGCGTGGCCCTGCACGAAGCACTGCCGGGCCACCACCTGCAGGTGGCGCGCGCCCAGGAACTCGCGCTGCCGGCCTTCCGCCGCCACGCCTGGTACCAGGCCTTCGGCGAGGGCTGGGCCACCTATGCCGAGGGCCTCGGTCCGGAACTGGGCTTCTTCGGCGATCCGTTCTCGCGTTTCGGCCACCTGAACGAAGAGATGCTGCGCGCGGCGCGGCTGGTGGTGGACACCGGCATCCACCTGCTCGGCTGGTCGCGCAAGCGTGCGATCGACTACCTGAACGCGAATACCGCCAACCCGCCGCCCGATAACGAGGCGGAAGTCGATCGCATCATCGCCCAGCCGGCGCAGGCGCTCGGCTACAAGATCGGCCAGCTGCGCATCGCCGCGCTGCGCGAGCGCGCCGCCACCGTGCTGGGCCGGCGCTTCGACCTGCGCCGCTTCCACGACGTGGTGCTGGGGAACGGCGCCCTGCCGCTGGACGAGCTCCAGCGCCAGGTCGAGCGCTGGATCACGGCCGAACAGGCGCCGGCAAGCGCCAAAGCGCCCCCCCCCGCCCCTGCCCCCGACTCCCCCAAAGAATGAGGCGGTCGCCGACGCACTCCGCATTTTTCGGTTACTCTCTGCTCCAATCGAATTGGTAGTAAAAGAAAGGAAACACCCGTGGGTATGCAACCAGAGTCGAACCAACTACAGCGCCGCCTGGCCCTGCTCGACGACGATGAGCACCGCGCCCTGCTCGGCCAGGGCCTGCGCGGCATCGAACGCGAAACCCTGCGCGTCGACCACAGCGGCCACCTGGCGCGCACCCCGCATCCGGTCGAGCTCGGTTCCGCACTGACCCATCCGCAGATCACCACCGACTATGCCGAAGCCCTGCTGGAATTCATCACACCGGCCGAGCACGACATCTCCGTGGTGCTGAACCACCTGGACGCCATCCACCGTTTCGCGCATGCGCGCCTGAAGGACGAGATGCTGTGGAGCGTCTCGATGCCGGGCGAACTGCCGCTTGAAGAAGACATCGAGATCGCCTGGTACGGCAAGTCGAACATCGGCATGCTCAAGCACGTCTACCGCCGCGGCCTGGCGCTGCGCTACGGGAAGGCGATGCAGTGCATCGCGGGCATCCACTACAACTACTCGCTGCCGGAAAAACTGTGGCAGCTGGTGGCCGCCAGCGAAGGCATCACGGAAGAACGCCGCCATGCGCTGCGCGACTTCCAGTCCGAAAGCTACATCGCGATGATCCGCAATTTCCGTCGCTACAGCTGGCTCCTGATGTACCTGTTCGGCGCCACCCCGGCCCTGACCACCAGCTTCCTGCGCGGCCGCCCGCACAAGCTGGAAACGCTGTCCGACGACACGCTCTACCTGCCCTACGCGACCAGCCTGCGCATGAGCGACCTCGGTTACCAGAACGACGCCCAGTCCGGCCTGCGCCCGCACGAGAACAGCCTGGAGAGCTACGTCACCAGCCTGATGGCCGCCGTGAACACCCCGTACGAACCGTATGCGGCGCTCGGCACCAAGCGCGACGGCGAGTGGATCCAGCTCTCGACCAACGTGCTGCAGATCGAGAACGAGTACTACTCGACGATCCGTCCGAAGCGCGTGATCCGCACCGGCGAGCGTCCGGTGCAGGCGCTGTGCAACCGCGGGGTGCAGTACATCGAGGTGCGCTGCCTCGACGTCGATCCGTTCGAGCCGGTCGGCATCAGCCTGGAAACCGGCCGCTTCCTCGATGCCTTCCTGCTGTTCTGCGCCTTCGAGGAAAGCCCCCTGATCAGCGCCCACGAAGGCCAGGTCCATGCGCGCAACTTTGCCCGCACCGTCAAGGAAGGCCGCGACCCGGCCCTGCTGCTTACCCGCGACGGCACCGACGTGCCGCTCAAGGACTGGGCGCTGGAACTCATCGAACGCATCCGCCCGGTGGCGCAGCTGCTCGACGACCAGCACAACGAGGGCAATGTGCACGAGTCCTCGCTCAACCTGCAGAAGGCCAAGATCATCAATCCGGCGCTGACCCCGTCGGCGCGGGTGCTGGAAGAGATCCGCAGCCTCGGCTCGGCCACCGCCTTCGGCCTGCGCCAGAGCGAGCTGCATGCGGCGAGCTTCCGCGACAGCCCCTTGATGCCGGCCGAGGAAGCCCTGTTCGACGAACTGGCCCGCAAGTCGCTGGACGAGCAGGCCGCGATCGAAGGCCAGGACAGCGGCAGCTTCGACGATTTCGTCGCCGCCTACAACTGCAGCAAACTGTGTAGCAACCAATAAGAGCGCTCCAAGGCCGATATAATCCCGCGCATGCTGACGTTCTACAACGAACACCACGCCCAGCAAGCCGCCAGCGGCGAGACGGCGCCGTGGGACGAGCAGCCTGACGCGGTCGCGCTGACGCTGGCGGAATTCGAGCGGCGCGGCCTGGGGCGCATCGTGACGCCGCACGGCGTGCCGCTGGTCTCGCTCGAGCGCGTGCACACGCCGCGCTACCTGCACTTCCTGCGCACGGCCTGGGGCATGTGGAACGCGCTGGATGCAGCGAACGCCGGCAAGCCGCTGCTGCCGGTCCTGTGGCCGCCGCGCGGCGCAGCGGGCGAGCCCGAACCGGAGGACTTCTTCGCCCGTCTCGGCCTGTTCGCGTCGGACAGCCGCACGCCCATCGCGGGCGGCACCTGGACCGCGGCCAGACTGGGGGCCGACTGCGCCATCAATGCCGCGCACGCGCTGCGCGTGGGCGAACGCGCCAGCTTCGCGCTGACCCGGCCCGCGGGCCAGCATGCGCGCGCCGAGGGCTACGGCGGCGGCTGCTTCCTGAACAATGCCGCGCTGGCGGCCCAGCACCTGCTGGACGATGGCTTGGCGCGGGTGGCGATCCTCGACATCGCGCGCCACCACGGTCACGGCACCCAGGACATCTTCTATGCGCGCAGCGAAGTGCTGTTCGTGTCGATCCACCTCGACCCGCGCCAGGCCTACCCTTTCTATGCCGGCCATGCCGGCGAACAGGGCGTGGGTGCGGGGCTGGGCGCCAACATGAACCTGGCGCTGCCTCCGGATTGCGGCGGCGGCCCCTGGTTCGCGGCGCTGGAAACGGCCTGCGTCAAGCTGGCCATGTTCCGGCCCGAGGCCCTGGTGGTCTCGCTGGGCGGCCTCGCCCCGGGCTTCGGCCTGCAGGGCGGCGACTTCCTGCGCATCGGCGAGCGCATTGCCCATCTCGGCCTGCCCACCACCTTCGTGTTCGAGGGTGGCGGCACCGGCGCCGTCAGCATCCTCGAAGGTTTCGAAACCGCCGCGTGAGCATCCCGCCGCGCGGCCCCACCATCCCGACTTATCCCATGATCGACTGGCAGTTCTCCCATTTCAACGACCTCACTCCCGCCGAGCTGTACGCCGTGCTGGCCCAGCGCCAGGACGTGTTCATCCTCGAGCAGACCTGCCTCTATCCCGACATCGACGGACTCGACCCGGTGGCGCACCACCTGCTGGGCTGGCGCACGGTCGACGGCGAGCGCCGGCTGGCCGCCTACTTGCGCGTGCTGGGCCCGGGCGTGAAATACCAGGAGATGTCGCTCGGCCGCGTCATCACGACCAGGGCCGCGCGCGGCAGCGGCGCCGGGCGCGCCCTGCTGCTTGAGGGCATCGCGCGCGCCGAAGCGCTCTATCCGGGCCACCGCATCCGCATCGGCGCCCAGCAATACCTGGAAAAGTTCTACCAGGGCTTCGGCTTCGAGACCGTCTCCGCACCGTATGACGAAGACGGCATCATGCACATCGATATGCTGCGCTAGGAAAAGCGCAGGCTTTCCCGCCTGCCCGAGCTGCGCCACCCCGCCAGCAGCACCAGTCCGGCCGTCAGCAGCGCATGGCTGCCCGGCTCGGGCACCGTGGAGACCGGGTCCGGCTGCACCGACAGGCAATCGCCGTCCGGACAGGCCTTGCCGAGGATGTGCCGGTCATCCTTGATCTCGTAGGGGAGGCTGGCCCAGCCGCCGAGGCTGCCCGGGTCGCCCATGGCCCCATCCCGGTACAGGAAAGCGTACCCGGTCCACAGGGTATCAGCCTCTTCGCAGGTCACGCCGCCCACCATCTGTCCTGCGCCCGCAACCGGATTGCCGGCGATGTCGCCTTTACCGTGCATGGCCGAGTAGATGGGTTCTGCCATTGCCAGGGCCGGGCAGGCCAGCAGGACCAGCAAGCAGCCGCGAAAAATTTTTCCATCCATGTTCGCTTTAGCCTTATCTGAATCACAAGCTTGAGGCATGCATGGATGGACACTCTGCGCTAGCTCAGGCGAGCTCAGAGCTCGAGCAGCACCGCGCGGCATTCGCCGTACAGGGTGCAGGCATAGGCGGCGATCTGCTGGGCGTCGTTGATGCCGACCGCGTCGAGCACCGTCCAGATGCCGCGCTTGGCGACCAGGTCGTTCAGGTCATGCATCACGCCGTCGCGGTACAGGAAGGCGTGCTGGACGTCGTCATTGACGAAGCTCATGCCGGCCACCTCGCCGCGCTCGTTGATGGCCGCGGCCGTGCTGGTGGGGCCGCCGAGCGTGCCGAGGTCCTTCATCACGCCGTTCGCGTACGTAAAGGCGTGCTGGGCCGTGAAACCGCGCAGGAAGGACATGCCGGCCACGGTGCCGGCGCCGTTGATCCCGGTGGCGCGCGCGACGCCGCTGCCGAGGCTGCCGATCGCGCTCATCTTGCCGCCGGAAACCACGAAGGCGCGGTCGTTGCCGTTGCGGTCCAGTGCGTACCCGGCCACCTGGCCGCGCGCGTTGATGGCCGTGCCGAAGCTCGGCCGGCCGTTCAGCATGCCGAGGTCGCGCAGCACGCCGCCCTGGTACATGAAGGCGTGGGACACGCCGTTCTTCGCCTCCGACGAACCGGCAACCTGGGCATTCGCGCCGATGGCCGCGGCCGCGCTCCCGTTGCCGCCGAGCGTGCCCAGGCGCGTGATCACGCCGCGCGCCCACAGGAAGCCGCGGCCGTCGGCGCCGACGCCCACGATGCGCCCGCTGGCGTCGATGGCATGGGGCGTGGTGTCGGGCGGGAGAAAAGTCATTTTGTAGAGAGTCTGGCTGTGCGCGGTGAGCGGAGCGGCAAGCGAGGAGGACAGGACGAGGGCGAGCAGGGAATGACGCATGACTTTCCTTTGATGCTTGAGTGAAGAGGACTTTCAGCATCTCGAATAGCCGAGCCAGCAGGTTTGAGATAAATCAATGTCCAAAATCTCATTTCTTCAAAGCGTAATCGGGTTCTGGCTGGGTAGAGGAATAGCGACTCATCAGTTCCGCTGCGCCGCCAGCCGCCCGGCCATGCACACGACCAGCCCCGCCAGCAGCAACCAGCCGTCCGGCTCGCCCTGCACGGCAGGCGGCGGCATGCATGCCGGGGGCGCCGTGGGCGCCGCCGCGCCGGCGGACGATGAACAAAAGAGGAAGACAGAGAGGAAAAGAAGGGTTCGCATGGCGCACAGGAGCTTTGTCGGGATCAGCAGCTTCAGGCATGAAGCGGACCCGGCCTGTGCGCCAGCGCAGGCGTGCGCGCAAAAAAAAACCGGGGCAGCGCCCCGGTCCTGGCCAGCGAGACTTTTACTCGATCTTGGTCAGGGTGATTTCGAAGACCAGGCCATTGCCGCCCGGAATACCGTTCGAGCCTTTATCGCCATAGCCCAGGCTTGCCGGCACTTCGATGGTGCGCTTGCCGCCCACCTTCATGCCGAGCACGCCCTGCTGGAAGCCGGGGATGACACTCGTCGAGCCGAGCAGGAAGGAGAAGCTGTTCGACTCGAGCTGGGTGCCCTTGTGGTCGGCGAGCGCAGTGTTGTACAGCCACAGGGTATAGGTGACGGTGGCGGTCTTGCCGTTGACGGCTTCGGCCCCAGTGCCCAGGACGTTGTCGGTCTTGACCAGTGCGGTCGGGTTGTTCGGGTTGACGATAGGCGCACTGGAATCGCCGCCACCGCCGCCGCAGGCGGTCAGGCTCAGGAGGGCAACAAAGGCGGCGATCAGGGGGAACTTCAGTTTCATGGGGCGGGTCCTTGGGTACGGAGGGGCGGAAAGTTTATGCAGCGAAACTTCAAACCTTACCCGAGCCCTCGACGGGCGTCTATCCCTGGACTGTCCGCCTTTTGTATTTTTCTGTAATTAAATTTCCACTTGCGTGCCGAGCTCGATGACGCGGTTGGGCGGGATCTGATAATAATCGGCCGCAGCGCGTGCATTGCGCGACAACATCACGAACAGGTGCTCGCGCCATGGCGCCATGCCGCCGCCCGGGGCCGAGATCACGGTCTGGCGCGCGATGAAGAAGGAAGTCTCCATCATCTCGAAGGTCAAGCCCAGTCCGCCGCACTGGCGCAAGATGCCGGGAATGTCCGGCTCGTCCTTGAAGCCGTACTGGACGTCGAGCTGGAAGCAGTTGTGGCCGAGCTCCACCACCGCGACCTGTTCTTCCGCCGGCACCCAGGGCACTTCGCGCATGTGCACGGTGAGGAAGACGACGCGCTCGTGCAGGACCTTGTTGTGCGACAGGTTGTGCAGCAGCGCATGCGGCACGCCGTCGCTCTCGCCGCGCAGGAACAGCGCGGTGCCCGGCACGCGCGCCGGCGGCGCCACGAACAGCGACTCCATGAAGGCGTCCAGCGGGATCGCATGCTTTTCCAGGTTCTCGAACACCAGCTCGCGGCCGCGCTTCCAGGTCAGCATCAGGGTCAGCAGGATGGTGCCGAGCAGCAGCGGGAACCAGCCGCCGTGCAAGAGCTTGAGCGTGGTCGACGAGAACAGCAGCACGTCGATCACCAGGAAGAAGCCGGTGGCGCCCACGCACACCACCAGCGGCAGGTGCCAGCGGTAGCGGGTGACGAAGAAGGTCAGGATGGTGGTCGCCATCATGGTCGCGGTCACGGCGATGCCGTAGGCGCCGGCCAGCCCGTCCGAGGAACCGAAGCCGATCACGGCGATCAAGACAATGGCCAGCTGCAGCCAGTTGACGGCCGGGATGTAGATCTGGCCGATCTCGCTTTCCGAGGTGTGCAGGATGCGCATGCGCGGCAGCAGGCCCAGCGCGATCGCCTGCTTGGTCATCGAATAGGTGCCGGAGATGGTCGCCTGCGAGGCGATCACGGCCGCCATGGTCGACAGGATCACCAGCGGGATCACGCTCCAGGTGCCGAGCTGGTGGAAGAAGGGATTCTCGACCGCGCTCGGATCATTGATCAGGAGGCCGCCCTGGCCGAGGTAGTTCAGCACCAGGGCCGGGTAGGCGATCGCGAACCAGGCCAGGCGGATCGGCTTGCGCCCGAAATGGCCCATGTCGGCGTACAGGGCCTCGGCCCCGGTGATCGCCAGCACCACCGCGCCCAGCGCCACGAACGCGAGCAGCTTGTTCTCGAGCATGAAGTGCAGCGCGTGGTAGGGATTGAGCGCGTTCAGGATCACCGGCGAGGCGATGATGTTGATGACGCCCATGGTCGCCAGCGTAATGAACCAGACCAGCATGACCGGCCCGAAGAAGCGGCCGATGCCGGCGGTGCCGTGGCGCTGCACGCTGTAGAGAAGCACCAGCACCACCACCGCCAGCGGCACCACGTAGTGCGACATGCCGGGTGCCGCCACTTCCAGGCCCTCGATCGCGCCCAGCACCGAGATGGCCGGCGTGATCACGCTGTCGCCGTAGAACATGGTAGCGCCCAGCACGCCGATGACCAGCAGCGGGAAATGCCAGCGCGAGGCCTTGGTGACCGAATTAGTGGCCAGGGCCATCAAGGCCATGATGCCGCCTTCGCCACGGTTGTCGGCGCGCAGCACCAGCGTGACGTACTTGAGCGAAACGATGATCGTCAGGCTCCAGAAGATCAGGGAAATGATGCCGAGGATGTTGGGGGTGTTGAGGGGGAGGCCGTGCTCGTGGTGGAAGATCGCGCGCAGGGTGTAGAGCGGGCTGGTGCCGATATCGCCGTAGACGATGCCGATGGCGGCCAGCGTCAGCGCCGCAACGCTGCTCTTCTTGTTTTCGGTACTCAAGTTTGCACCATTGTTCTGTTCTTGGTGCAGCGCACCATAAAATAACAGCAAGAAAATTGCAAGAAGATTTCGTATTGATAGTACACCCTCTCAAAAACCGCTTGCGCCAGCAGAGAAATTGCGCATCAGGGATAATGTCACCTCAGCAATCGCCCTCCCTTTTTCCCCATGCGCTCCGGTATCCTGTCCGCCGCCCTCGCCTTCCTGTGCTGGGGCCTGTTCCCTATTTATTTCCATGCGCTGGGCGACGTGCCGCCGGTGCAGATCCTGGCGCATCGGGTGCTGTGGTCGCTCGGTTTCCTGCTGGTCGTGCTGGCCTTGCGGCGCCAGTGGAAATGGTTATCCCAGGTACGCCAGCCGCGCGTGTTCTGGAGCTTCGCCGCCTCGGCCTTGCTGTTGTCGGCCAACTGGCTGGTGTATATCTGGGCGGTCAAGAACGGCCACGTGATCGAGGCCAGCCTCGGCTACTTCATCAATCCGCTGGTGAACATCATGTTCGGCTATCTGCTGCTGAAGGAACGCATGCGTCCGGCGCAATGGGGGGCGATCGCGATCGCCGCGCTGGGCGTGGGCTGGCTGACCTGGCAGTCGGGCTCGGTGCCCTGGATCGCGCTGGTGCTGGCCGCCACCTTCGGCGCCTACGGCCTGCTGCGCAAGACCGCGGCGCTCGGCGCCCTCGAAGGCCTGTCCTTCGAAACCATGGTGCTGTTTCCGTTCGCGGCCGCCTACGTCGGCTGGCTGAGCGTGACCGGCGACAATGCCTTCGTCAATGCGCCGCTGGACGCGACCCGCATCCTCCTGGTTCTGGCCGGCCCGATCACGGCGATCCCGCTGCTGCTGTTCGCCACCGGCGCGCGCAAGATCCCCCTGTCGATCCTGGGCCTGCTGCAGTACCTGTCGCCGACCATCCAGTTCCTGCTGGGCGTCTGGCTGTTCCACGAAGCCTTCAGCAGCGACCGCCTGGTCGGCTTCCTGATGATCTGGGCTGCGCTGGCGCTGTTCGCGGGCGAAGGCCTGCTGCGCAACCGCGCCGCGAAGACAAGCTGACCCATCCGCGCCGGCACATAAAGTCCTGTGTCCGGCGCGGTTCTGTCGTATCCTGTGCACCTTAAACAACACCAGAGTTAAAGCATGGCCAATTACGTCTATACCATGAATCGCGTGGGCAAAATCGTCCCGCCAAAACGTCAAATCCTGAAAGATATTTCCCTGTCCTTCTTCCCGGGTGCGAAGATCGGCGTGCTGGGCCTGAACGGCTCGGGCAAGTCGACCCTGCTGAAGATCATGGCCGGCATCGACACCGACATCCAGGGCGAAGCGCGCCCGATGCCGGGCCTGAACATCGGCTACCTGCCGCAGGAACCGCAGCTCGATCCGGAAAAGACCGTGCGCCAGGAAGTGGAAAGCGGCCTGGGCGAAGCCTTCGAAGCGCAAGCCAAGCTGGAAGCCGTGTACGCCGCCTATGCGGAAGAAGACGCGGACTTCGATGCCCTCGCCAAGGAGCAGGAGCGTCTGGAAGCCATCATTTCCGCGGCCGACGGCGGCAACCTGAACCTGCAGATGGAAATGGCCGCCGATGCGCTGCGCCTGCCGCCGTGGGACCAGAAGATCGGCGTGCTGTCGGGCGGCGAGAAGCGCCGCGTGGCATTGTGCAAGCTGCTGCTGAGTAAACCGGACATGCTGCTGCTGGACGAACCGACCAACCACCTGGACGCCGAATCGGTCGAGTGGCTGGAGCAGTTCCTGCTGCGCTTCCCGGGCACCGTGGTGGGCATCACCCACGACCGCTACTTCCTCGACAACGCCGCCGAATGGATCCTGGAACTGGACCGCGGCTCGGGCATCCCCTGGAAGGGCAATTACTCGTCCTGGCTGGACCAGAAACAGGCGCGCCTGAAGCAGGAAGAAGCGACCGAATCGGCACGCCAGAAGGCGCTGGCCAAGGAACTCGAATGGGCGCGCCAGAATCCGAAGGCACGCCAGGCCAAGTCCAAGGCCCGCCTGGCCCGCTTCAACGAGCTGAGCGAATTCGAATACCAGAAGCGCAACGAGACCCAGGAGATCTTCATCCCCGTGGCCGAGCGCCTGGGCAATGAAGTCATCGAGTTCAAGAACGTCTCGAAGGCTTTCGGCGACCGCCTCTTGATCGACAACCTGTCCTTCACCGTGCCGCCGGGCGCGATCGTCGGCATCATCGGCCCGAACGGCGCCGGTAAGTCGACCCTGTTCAAGATGATCGCGGGCAAAGAGCAGCCGGACAGCGGCGAAGTCGTGATCGGCAAGACCGCCAAGGTCTCGCTGGTCGACCAGAGCCGCGACGAGCTGGCCAACAACAAGACCGTGTTCGAGGACGTCACCGGCGGCGCCGACTTGCTGAGCGTGGGCCGCTTCGAGATGCCGTCGCGCGCCTACCTGGGCCGCTTCAACTTCAAGGGTTCCGACCAGCAGAAGGTGGTCGGCAACCTGTCGGGCGGCGAACGTGGCCGCCTGCACCTGGCCAAAACCCTGCTGCAAGGCGGCAACGTGCTGCTGCTGGACGAACCGTCGAACGACCTCGACGTGGAAACCCTGCGCGCGCTGGAAGACGCCCTGCTCGAGTTCGCCGGCAGCGTGATGGTGATCTCGCACGACCGCTGGTTCCTGGACCGCATCGCGACCCACATCCTGGCCTTCGAAGGCAATTCGCAAGTCACCTTCTTCGACGGTAACTATCAGGAATACGAAGCCGACAAGAAGAAGCGCCTGGGCGAAGAAGGCGCCAAGCCGAAGCGTATCCGCTACAAGCCGCTGACGACCTGAGCCCATCAGTAAGTGTTTGTTATATAAAAGAAAACCCCGCACTTGCGGGGTTTTTTTATCACCGGAAACGAACGCGGCTTCGAAACCGCTGTGTGTAAAATCCTTGGCGATTAGGCCATGTGGCCTGGGATGTCCGCTGCCTTTGCAAGGGACGGACTGACGGAGCCTATGATTGATTACCGCAACAACCGCGTCCCGGGCGGGACCTTCTTTTTCACGGTGCGGCTGCTCGAACGCGGCAGCACCTTGTTGACAGACCATATCTCCGCCTTCGGCGAAGCCATGCGCCTGGCGCGCGTGCGCAAGCCCTTCCATGTCGATGCCTGGGTGGTCCTGCCGGACCATGCGCATGCGATGTGGACGCTGCCGCCGGGCGACCACGACTGCTCGAGCCGCTGGCGCGCGGTCAAGATCGCCTTTTCCAAGGCCTTGCGCAAGTCCACCATGCCGGAGGCGGCCGACGGCACGATCTGGGAACGCCACTACCAGCACTACCGGGTCGGCGACGACGACGAGTACGCGGCGCTGGTCGACTACACCCACCTCGATGCGGTACGGCACGGCTTCTGCAGCCATCCGCGCGAGTGGCCGTGGTCCTCGCTGCACCGCTTCCTGAGTAGCGGCCACGCGATGCCGGCGCCGGAACTGGTCGTGCCGCCCTGGGTACACCGCCCGCAGCCGCACGGCTACGCGCGCTTGTAGGAAAAACAAAAGGCCCCGCAGGGCCTTTTGTCGTTGAAGCGATGGGCGTTTAGAAAGCGTACTTGGCGCCGATGGTCCAGACGTCGGCCTTCGCGCCGAAGTCCTTGCTCTTGCCATAGCGCTCGTATTCGCCGATCAGCGACACGTTCTGGTTCAGCTTGTACTCCGCCCCGAGCGCGCCATAAGCCTCGGTCTTGCTGCGGCTCATGTTTTGCGAGGCATTGATCAGTTCCAACTCGCTCTTGGTGCGCGCCGCGCCGAGCTTGCCGTAGACCGAGAACTGCTCGTTGACCGGCAGGGTGGCCTTGGCCGCCAGGTAGAAGGCGTGGCCATCGGTCTCGCCGCGGTTGTTCACGCCGCCGATCGAATAATTGACGTCCGACTTGCGGAAGTCGGTATAGCCCGCTTCGACACCCCAGTTCTGGTCGAACTCATAGCCGCCGAAAATCTTGCCGGAGGCCTTATAGCCTTCGGTGTCGACATTGGTCGCGCCGGACATCTTGAAGTCATGATCGGCGCTTGCCACACCGGCGCCGACATAGGCGCGTGGCGCGGTGGTCTGGGCCTGGGCCGCCGACATGGCGGCCGCGGATGCGATCAGTGCAACGATGAGCTTTTTCATGCGAATCCTTTTACTTTGGCTGGTTCGCGATTCCCATTGAATCGCGATACTGCCAAGGTAGCATCGGTTTCGCTTTATTAAAGTCCCAGGGCCGTAAAAACTGTAAGCAGTTGTAAATTACTGACTCAAGCGTTAGATAATTCTCCGAAAAGATACGGAAAGTAGCGTACTGATTAGACGATGTTGCGGAAAGTTAGGTTCAGGCGCGCGCCGACGGGCTTGGCCGTTTTGTTGATCCCGTGCATCCAGTTAGCCTGCAACGAACCAGCCATGAACAGCAGGCTGCCGTCCGTCAGCGGCAGTTTCAGGGTCTCTTTCGTGTGTTTGTGGCGCAGGATGAAGGGCCTGGTCGCGCCGAAGCTGAGCGAGGCGATGGCCGGCTGCGAGCCCAGCTCGGGCTCGTCGTCGCTGTGCATGCCCATGCTGTCTCGGCCGTCGCGGTAATAGTTCAGGAGCACGCTGTTGTAGCGCCGGCCGGTGGCCGCCTCGGCTGCGCGGCGGATGGTGTCGAGCAGTGGCGTGAACGGCAGCGGCGCCAGGCTCAGTCCCGAATAACGGTAGCCCTTCTCGCCATGCCAGGCGCTCAGGCGCGGCTGCAGGTGACGCTTGCCGTAGACGACGACGCTTTCCTCGCGCCAGGCGGTTTCTTCGATCAGGCGCGCCAGTACCACCTCGTTCGGCCAGGGCAGCGGCAACTGGGGCAGGAAGGCCAGTTCCCCATCGCGAATGGGAATCGGGGCAAGCGTGCAGGCTGAGGTAAACAAGTCCATTGTGCAATATCTGTGGCTATGATGACGGTTTTCCGCCACCACGCATTTTCGCATGGACAAACGTCACTTCCTGGGCGCGGCACTTGCCTCCAGCGCCCTGCCCGCCATTGCCGCACCGGCCCCGGCGCCGGCCGGCGGACCTGCCCTGCTCACCATCACGGGTGATATCAAGCGCAGCAACCGCGCTGGCCTCGACCCGGTACGCGACCAGATGATGTTCAAGCAGAAGCTGGCATTCACGCGCGCCTTGGCGCTGGATTTCGCGGCGATCGCGGCCTTGCCGGTCCAGACGATCCGGCCGACGCTGGAATACGACGGCAAGCCGCATACCCTGCGCGGACCGCTGCTGCTTGAGGTACTGGCCCTGGCCGGTGTGCGTCCCGGCGACACCGGCAAGGTCCTCTTGCGTGCGGTGGACGGCTATGCCGCCGCCGTCCCGATGGGCCAGCTGCGTGCCTGGAAATTCATCGTCGCGACCCATCTCGACGGGCAGCCGATGGCGCTGGGTGGATTGGGGCCCTTGTGGGCGGTGTACGACGCGGACCGCGTGCCGGCAATGGCGGCGCGGCCGGTCAGGGAGCGCTTCGGGGCTTGCCCCTGGGCGCTGTATCACATCGAGGTATTAGCGGATCAGGCGTAGGCTTCGGCCAGGCTCATGACGCGCGGCGTCACCGTGACGCCGACATTGCCGAACAGGGCTTCGATCGCCGCCAGGTTGGCCTTGCATTCCTCGGCTTTCCAGCCGTTGAACAGGTCGGTGCCGTCCTTCTGGAAGTGCAGGTCCAGCACCTTGCCCTTGTCCTTGTGGACATAGCTCTGCTGGTGGGTGTTCCTGAAGCCGAGTTCGGCCAGGCCCGCCAGCACGGTTTGCGGCGGATTGTCCGGATCGGTCGCCAGGAAAACACCGAAGGTCTTGCCCGGCGGTTTGGCGGCAACGTCGACTTCATAGATCCCCGGGGCCTTGGTGACGCTGGTGCTCTTCAGGAACAGCATAGGTTCTCCTTCTCCTGTTGCCCGCGCGGCCATGCTGGCGGGCGGACGGTTATTGGTATCAGCGTCCTAGCTTATTGCTCTGCGGGAACTTTGTCGATCACTGTATGCACTTTTTTGGCGTTAGCGCAGTAACAGGCCCCATACGGTGCCGCCAATTAACAACGCGCAAGCCAGCATTCCCGTAATAAACCCCAGTTCGCGCTTCGCCGGGTCGCGGTAATAGCCGAGCGCATAGGCGATGCGGCCCAGGCACCACAGCAGGCCGCCAGCCGCCGCCCACAGGTCGCCCAGGTAGAAGGCGCACAGCCACAGCGGCACCAGCACCAGGGGCAGTTGTTCGAGGGTATTGGCCTGTACGCGCTGGCAGCGCAGGAACTCTTCCGGCCCTTCCATCATCGGCGCCGGCACATCGTGGCGGATACGGGCACGGCCGGCATTCACGCCGGTCCAGAAATAGACGCCGAGCGCGGCCAGGGTGGCCCAGGCGGTGAAGAACATCGGAACTCCTGTGGATAAAGCTTTGGATAAGAACATGGAAAGACCTTGGAAAAACCGGGGAAAAGCGCGTGGATAAACCTTGGATAAGGGCCTGGACAAGCGCTGGATAAGGGGTGGGATATCCCGTGGAAAAGCGCTGGACAAGCCCTGGATAAGTTCAGGATTCGCCGCGCTTGCGGCGCGCCAGCTCGGCGGTCGGCGGCACCAGCGCTTCGTACAGGCGCCCGGTGGCGGCATCCCAGCGCGTGACCGCCTCCTGCTGGCGCGCCACGGTGGCGAAGTCGCCGCGCGCCACCGGTCCGCTGAGCGCCGCTTCAGGGCCCAGGCGGAACACGTTGGCCAGGGCTTCGGTGGCGAGAGGCCGCGCCAGTTCGCGCGCCACCTCCGCCGGCACGCCGGCCGCCTCATAGGCGCGCAGGGCGGCGTCGACCACCGTCACCAGGTAATTCGACGCGAACACCGCGGCCGCGTGGTAGACCGTCTTGGCGGCCGGGTCGATGCGCACCAGGCGCGCACCGATCGCCGCGAAGGCCGGCTCCAGCAGCGCCAGCGCTTCCTGGTCGCCCTCGATGCCGCAGAAGGTGCCGGCGAAATCCGCGGCCACGGCTTGCGGGTCGGCGAAGCTGCGCACCGGATGCACGCTGGCGACGTGGGCGCCGGCCGCGCGCGCCGCCTGCAATTCGCCGGAGGCCTTGGCGCCGCTGCAGTGGAACACGACCGCTCCCGCCAGCTGCCCGCGCGCCGCCAGGGCTTCGCAGGCGGGCACGATGGCGTCGTCGCCCACCGCCAGCATCCACACCCGGGCCGGGCGCATCTGCGCCAGCGTGGTGCAGGCCTGGCCGGCGCCGATGAAATCGACCGCCTCGCGGGCGCTGGCGGCGCTGCGGGTCAGGACGTCCTGCACGGTGAAGGCGCCGCCGGCCGCGAACAGGCGCCCGAGCGCGCGGCCAACGTGGCCGGCGCCCACCAGGTTCAGCGTCGCCACCTCAGAAACCGGAGCCGGGAAGCGCGAGGTAGGCCAGCTCTTCCGGCGACGAGGCGCGACCGAGGATGGTGTTACGGTGCGGGAAGCGGCCGAAGCGGGCGATCACGCCGCGGTGGCGGTGCGCGTAATCCAGCGCCTCGGCGAAGCCTTCGTGCTGGGCGGCCAGCTCGGTGAACAGGGTCACGGCCTGCTCCTGCATGCGCGCGTCCTCCGCATGCTCGAAGGGCATGTAGACGAACTGGCGCTCGACCGGAGAGAGCGCCAGGTGCTCGCCCGAATCCACCAGCTGCTGCGCGCTGGCCAGCGCCAGCGTGTCGCCGGCGAAGGATTCCGGCTTGCCGCGGAAGGCGTTGCGGGTGAACTGGTCGAGCACGAGGATGCGCGCCAGCGCGCCGCGCGGCCCGAGCTCGTCCCATTCGCGCAGCCCGCCCGCCAGCGCCTGGTGGATGAGGGCGCCGAAGCGCTCGCGCAGCGCCGCGTCGAAGGCCTCGTCCTTGCGGAACCATTCGATGCGCTGTTTGCCATGGCCTTCGCTGCCTTCCGGCAGGAACCAGAAATCGAGAACGTCTTGTGCTTGCATTGATGACCCCCAGTTCTGAATAAACTGACTTATTGTTGTTGGATTTTTCTTAATTACGGGCGTGCGACAGCTGGAAGGCTTCCAGTCCCTCGAAAGCGGCCAGCTCCTGCGCCAGTTCCGACAAGGGCGCGCCGCTGCGGTTCGACAGCGCCAGCGCCACGAAGCGCCATTCCTGGCGGCCTTCGTCGCTGCTGATGGTGAGGGAGCTGCCCGCGATCTCGTAGCCGCGCTCCAGCGCGGCCTGGCGCATGATCTCTTCGCGCGGCATCACCTGCGGCTTGAAGCGCATGCGCACCGCCACCGCATGCCGCGAAGGCAGGATGGTTTCCAGGCGGTTCAGGTAGATCATGATCATGCCCGAGAAGAAGGCCAGACCCATGGCCGCCAGGTAGAAGCCGACGCCGACCAGGATGCCGATCGCGGACGAGGCCCAGATCGAGGCGGCCGTGGTCAGGCCGCTGATGTTGAAGCCCTCGCGCATGATGACGCCGGCGCCGAGGAAGCCGATGCCGGTCACTACGCCCTGGATGATGCGGGTCGGGTCGACCGGCGCCAGCACGCCGCCATGGCCGCCGTACCAGAAGTCCGGGTAGCCGGCCAGGATGGTCAGCGCGGCCGAGGCCATGCACACCAGGCCATAGGTGCGCATGCCGGCGGCGCGGCCGTGGTAGGCGCGTTCATAGCCGACCAGCAGGCCGAGCGCCAGCGCGCCGGCCAGGTGCAGCAGGATCAGGCCATTGGTGATGATGCTGGATTCGGACCAGTAGGCAGCTAGCAGGGCATTCGAGGGCATGGCGGGTCGTCACGCTCCCGGCTTCTTGCGCACCAGCTGCTTCTCAAAAGCCTCGTCGTGCTTGCTGATCCGCTTGACCTCCTGCGGGCCGAGGCCGTTCACGAAGGCGACGAAGTCGTCCAGCTCGAGCGGCGCATTGAGCGCGGGCGCGCCCGGGGCTTCGGATAGGTAAAACAGCCCGTCGCCGGTGCGCGCCATCGAATACGCGGCATTCCCGGTGCGCTTCTTGAGACGCTCGACCGCCGCGCTGGCGCGGGTGGAACGGGAGCTCGCCATCAGATCGCCTCCGTGCGTGTCAAGAGCCAGTCGCGCGCCGCGCCGGCGACAATCGGCTCGAGGCGTGCACGCACCGTGGCGTGGTAGGCGTTCAGCCACGCGATCTCGTCTTCGCGCAGCAGCGAGCGCACCAAAGGACGGGTGTCGATCGGGCACAGGGTGAGCGTCTCGAAGCCCAGGTATTCGCCGAACTCGGTATTGTCCACCACCCGGTTCAGCACCAGGTTCTCGATGCGGATGCCCCAACGGCCCGGGCGGTAGATGCCCGGCTCGATCGAGGTGATCATGCCCGGCTCCATCGCGGTGTGCGGGTCCGGCGGCACTGCTGGCGAAATGGTCTGCGGACCTTCGTGCACATTCAGGAAGTAGCCGACGCCGTGGCCGGTGCCGTGGCCGTAGTCGATGCCGGCGGCCCAGATCGGCGCGCGCGCGATCGCGTCCAGCATCGGCGAACGGGTGCCGCGCGGGAAGCGCGTCGCGGACAGGTTGATCAGGCCCTTCAGCACCAGCGTGTAGTCGCGCTTCTGCGCTTCGCTCGGGGTGCCGACCGGGATCACGCGCGTGATATCGGTGGTACCGCCCAGGTACTGGCCGCCGGAATCGACCAGCAGCAGGCCGTCGCCCTCGATCGTCGCGCAGCTCTCTTGCGCGGCGCGGTAGTGCATGATCGCGCCGTTGCTGTTGAAGCCGGCGATGGTCGAGAAGCTCGGGCTGATGAAGTTGGGACGGCGCGCACGGCTTGCCGTGATGTGGGTGTCGATCGCCACTTCGTCCAGCGGCGCGCGGCCCGGGTTGGCCAGTTCGGCTTCCAGCCAGGAGAAGAATTCGCACAGCGCCGCGCCGTCCTGCTCCATGGCGGCGCGCACGTTGACGGCTTCGCTATCGAGCTTGCGCGACTTGGCGAAGGTGGTCGGGTTCATCGCTTCCACCACGTTCACGCCCTGCGCCACCGCGGCGCGCATGCCGGCGGTCACCCGGCGCGGGTCGAGCAGCAGGGTGGCGCCATCCGGCAGCGCCGCCAGCGCGGTGGCGGCATTGGCGTACGGCGCCAGGTGCACGCCGTCGGACTCGAGACGCGCACGCACCTCAGCCGGCACCTTGCCTTCGCCGACGAACAGGGTCGCATCGGCGCGGCCGATCAGCGCATGCGCCAGGAACACCGGATTGAAGCTGACGTCGGCGCCGCGCAGGTTGAACAGGTAGGCGATGTCGTCCAGCGTCGAGATGACATGGAAGCCGGCGCCGTGGTGCTCCATGGCGGCGCGGGTCGCGGCCAGCTTGTCGGCGCGGCTCATGGTCGCGTAGGGCGGCAGGTGCTCGAACACCGGGTCGGCCGGCAATGCCGGGCGGTCCTGCCACACCTCGTCGAGCAGGTCGATATCGGTACGCAGCGCGATGCCCTTGGCCGACAGTGCGTCCGACAAGAGGCGCGCGCCGGCCAGGCCGAGCACGCGCGCATCCACCGCGACGGTCTGGCCGGTGCTCAGGTTGGCCGCCAGCCAGTCCACGTGCATCTGGCTGGCGGCGCCCGGGATCTTCATCAGGGCGATCTCGCTGCCGGCCAGCTCGGTCTCGGCCTGGGTCCAGTAGCGGCCGTCGGTCCACACGCCGGCAAAGTTGGCGGTGGCGATGAAGGTGCCGACCGAGCCGGTGAAGCCCGACAGCCACTCCCTGCCCTTCCAGTGCCCGGGCAGGTATTCCGACAGGTGCGGGTCGCTCGACGGCACGACATAGGCGTCGATGCCGGCACGCGCCATTGCGCTGCGCAGCTGGGCCAGGCGCTTGCTGCGGACTTGTTCAAATTCAGTGGACATGGCTTGGGTCTTGGGTTGTTATCCTAGCCACGTATGATACGCCGAACGGCGCGTTACAATGTTGTCCGAGACGAACAAACGACCGGCGCACACGCCGGCACAGGAGACAGAATGGATTTTGAAGCGGCAAAGGCACTCTGCCGCAGCTTCCCCGGCTGCACTGAAGACACCAAGTGGGACCACGACACCGTCTTTTCGGTCGGCGCCAAGATGTTTGCCGTCACCAACAAGGACGGCCCCTCGACCGGCTTCAGCCTGAAGGCCGACGACGAGCGCTTTCTTGAACTGACCGACCGCCCCGGCATCCTCCCTGCCCCCTACCTGGCGCGCGCCAAGTGGGTGTTCGTGACGCCGGAGGCCCGGCTCGACGACGAGGAGTTCGCCGCCCTGCTGCGCCGCTCGTATCAGCTCGTTTTCGCCAAGCTCACCCGCAAGCTGCAGCGTGAGATCCAGGGCGCCTGATTCCAACAGGAACGCGCCCGCCTACCTGATTGGCGCATAATCGCAGCGCCATCCCGACACCAGAGACAGAACGACCATGCAAGACTACCACCATGACCGCGCCCGCGCGCTGCTCGCCAACGCCACCCAGATCGTCACGCCCGAAGAAGTCCAGGCCGCGGTGGCGCGTGTCGCCACTGAGCTGAACAAGCGCTTCGGCAATCCCGACGAGAAGTCCTTCCCGCTGGTGCTGGGCGTGATGGGCGGCGCCGTCGTGTTCACCGGCCACCTGCTGCCGCAGCTCGACTTCCCGCTCGAATTCGACTACATCCACGTGAGCCGCTACGGCGACGCCGACCGCGGCGGCCAGATCGTGTGGAAGGTCATCCCGCGCCAGGACGTGGCGGGCCGCACCATCGTCGTGGTCGACGACATCCTCGACGAAGGCGAGACCCTCGCCCACGTGAAGCAGCGCCTGCTCGACATGGGCGCGGCCGAAGTGGTCGTCGCGGTGTTCGCCGACAAGGACCTCAAGCGCGCCAAGCCGATCAAGGCCGACCTGGTCGGCCTGACGCTGCCGAACGAGTTCGTGGTCGGCTTCGGCATGGACGTGTACAACTACTGGCGCAACCTGCCGGGGCTGTGGTCGATCAACCAGGACGACCTGAGCGCGGCGGAACCGCCGCCGCCCTTCCCGACGCCCGACGCGAAGCGCCTGGACGACTGATTCACCCGAGCGCGAGGCGCGCGCGCGCCGCGGCGTATTCCGCCTTCAGGCGCTCGACCATCTCGGCCACGCTCGGCACGTCGTCCATCAGGCCCACGCCCTGGCCGGCGCCCCAGATGTCGCGCCAGGCCTTGGCGCTGCCGGCGCCAAAGCTCATCTTGCTCTTGTCCGATTCCGGCAGGTTGTCCGGATCGAGCCCGGCGGCCACGATCGATTTCTTCAGGTAGTTGCCGTGCACGCCAGTGAACAGGTTGGTGTACACCACGTCGGCCGCCGCCGATTCCACGATCGCGTCGCGATAGGCGTCGCTGACGTTCGATTCCTTCGTCGCCAGCCAGCGCGAGCCGATGTAGGCGAAGTCGGCGCCCATGGCCTGGGCTGCGAGGATCGCGTCGCCGGTGGCGATCGAGCCGGACAGCGCGATCGGACCCTTGAAGAACTTGCGCACCTCGCCCACCAGCGCGAAGGGCGACAGCGCGCCCGCATGGCCGCCGGCGCCGGCCGCCACCAGGATCAGGCCGTCCACGCCGGCTTCCAGCGCCTTTTCCGCGTGGCGGATCGAGACCACGTCGTGCATCACGATGCCGCCGTAGGCGTGCACCGCATCGAGCATCTCCTTCGGCGGCGCGCGCAGCGAGGAAATGATGATCGGCACCTGGTGCTTCACGCAGACCTCGACGTCGTGCGCCAGGCGGTCGTTCGAGGTGTGCACGATCTGGTTCACCGCGATCGGGCCGACCTTCACGCCCGGATTGGCGTCCTGGTAGGCGGCCAGTTCGCGCTGCAGGTCCGTCAGCCAGGTGTCCAGCAGCTCGGCCGGGCGCGCGTTCAGGGCGGGGAAGGAGCCGACGATGCCGGCCTTGCACTGGGCCGCCACCAGCGCGGGACCGCTGGCGATGAACATCGGCGAAGCGATGACAGGGAGGGACAGGTCTTGCAGCACGGGTGGCAGCGTCATGGATGGCTCTCGATGGTCGGTTAACTGATCGGTTGATCAAACGTAGTCAAGGCATTATGCCGTGAAAAAAGAACGATCGTGCTAGATTTTTGTCTCTAAACGTCAAGCAGCGTGCCGCCATCGATGCGGGCGGCGCCGGCGCGCACCAGTGCTGCGCAGGCCCAGTGCGCCAGTTCGTCCTTGGCCATCGCCAGCACCCCGGTGCGCACCCGCTCCACCAGCGGGATCGAGGCCAGCAGGCCAGGGAGCGCGTCCAGCGCCAGCGTGCGCCGCTCCAGCAGCAGGAATTTCAGCAGCACCTTGACCGCGTTCTGCGCATTGCGCAGCGGGTCGGCGCTCAGGTAGTCCAGGCGCGTTCTGGCCCGCGCCAGCGCCCCCGGCACGTCGCCGAACACCGCGCCATGGCCGGGAATGACCACGCGCGCATCCAGGGTGGCGATCAGGTCGAGGGTCGCGCCGACCTCGTCGAAGCCCGGCTCGCCCGCCAGTTCCGGGAACACCACGCCGAAGCCGTTTTCCCACAGCGCGTCGCCGGAAATGAGGATGCCTTCGCTTTCGCAGAAGAAGAGCAGCGCATGCGGGTCGTGCCCGGGCGCCGCCGCTACCGCCCAGTGCAGGTCGCCCAGCACCAGCGTGTCGCCCGGCGCCAGGGTGGCGTCGAAACCGAAGCGCGCGCACTGCTGGCCGGTGGCGCGGTAGCTGAGCGCCTCTTCGTCCCATGCCGCCACCTTGGGGGCGTCCAGCGCCGGGATCGCGACCCGGCAGCCATAGGTTTGCGCCAGCAGGGCGTTGCCGCCGCAGTGGTCGGAGTGCAGGTGGGTGTTGAGCAGGCGGTCGAGCGGGCGGGAACCGAGCACCTGGCGCACCAGGGCCAGGGTCTGCGCCGCATGCGTCAGGTAGCCGCTGTCGACCAGCGCCGTGTCATCGGCGCCGGTGAACAGGATGTTGTTGGACGAGAGCCAGCCGCGCTCGAAAACGTGGATCGACGGGGGCAGGCGCAGGCTCACCTCAGCCCCAGTCGATCTCGGATTCGCGGCGCCGGATCTCGGCCCACACGGCGCGCTTGTCCTCGTCGCTGGCGCTGCCCCAGGCGACGATTTCCTCGATCGTGCGCAGGCAGCCCCGGCACAGGCCGGTAGCAGGCTCCATCTGGCACACGTTGATGCAGGGAGAAGGGACGGGGCTTTGCAGTTCCGGTGCGCTCGGCAGCGGCGGTTTTTGCGGCAGGGACATCAGAAGATCGCCGCCAAGTCGAAGAAGTAGGCACAGCCCATGACCACGCCCATCGCGATCACGACCAGCCGGCTGCCGCGGTCCTTGAGCGCATACAGGACCGGGTCGTCGTCCATTTCATCGCGCCCGGTCTTGATCCACAAACGTCCGAGCCAGTAGATCAGCAGCGCCACGGCAGCCCACAGCAGCGTGGGGGTGGCGTAGCGCGCCTGGGTTTCGGGTGCGTGGATGTAGAGGCCGAACACCACCACCGCCGACATTGCCGAGGCCAGGCCCATCGGCCACAGCACGGCCAGGTCACTGACGCGGTAGTCGCGCCCGCGGGTACTGTTGCCGCCGCTGCCCTGCAGGGCCTTGAGCTCGGAACAGCGCTTGACCAGCGCCAGGCTGAGGAAGACGAACAGCGAGAAGGCCAGCAGCCAGGAGCTGGTTTCGATACCCACCGCCACCGAGCCGGTGACGATGCGCATGGTGTAGAGGATCGACAGCGCCATGACGTCCACCAGCACGTATTCCTTCAGGCTCCAGCTGTAAGTCGTGGTCATGACGACGTAGGCCAGCAGCATGGCGGCGAAGCCTGCGTTAACCCCAAGGACGGCGAGCCCGAACGCGACCGCCATCAGGCCGGCAGCAGCCGCGACACCCGAGGTGATCGGCAGCACGCCGCTGGCGAAGGGGCGCAGACGCTTGCGCGGATGCTGGCGGTCGTTGCCGAGGTCCCACAGGTCGTTGGCGATGTAGGTCGCCGAAGCCGCCAGCGAGAAGCACAGGAAGGCCAGCAGCATGGTAGCGATGTCGGCCGGGGCAAACGAGAACGCGGTGAGCATCGGCACGAACAGCAGGACGTTCTTGGCCCACTGGTGCACGCGCAGGGCCTTGCGCCACACTCGCAGCCCGGCGGCGGGACGGGCAAACTCCTTCTCGACCACGTGTTCCTTGCGCACCCGGCGCGCCAGCGATTCGGATGCGCCGACCAGCAGCGCCGCTTGGGCGCCTTTCCATACCGCGAGGTCGGCTGGACTATCGCCGGCGTAGGCAAACTCCGGTCCGACTTCTTCGCGGATCGCGGCCAGCTTGTTGGATCCCTTCAGGTTGCGCGTCTCGTCGGTGGCCAGCACGCGGTCGAACAGGCCGAGGTGGGCGGCAACGCCATCGGCGATCTTGCGGTGAGCGGCAGTGGCCAACACGATCTCGCGGCCGGCCGCCTTTTCGGCGCGCAGGTAATCGAGCAGCTCTTCGCGATAAGGCAGCTGCGCCGCCGGCACCTCGACGCGACGCGCAATTTCGGATTTCAGCGCTTCACGGCCGCGCAGCAGCCAGAACGGCAGGCGCAGCAGGCTGGATGGCGATTGCCGGGCCAGCAGTACGACGGACTCGACCAGCGTATCGGTCAGGGTCAGGGTGCCGTCGAGATCGACGACCAGCGGCACGGCGGTGGACACTGGTTCAGCCTGTTGGAAATTCAACATACACACTCGAAAAAAGGGAACGCAATAGAAGGCATTTTCTACTTGTAGGAATGCCGGTAGAAGGTCAATTGTAATTCTGGTATCGATTTATTGCTTGTCAATTACAACATCGACACGCGCCTGTTGCTTTCGCGCCAGTTTTTCGGCAAAGCGTGCTGTATCGATCAAACAACGCTCATGGATGCCTTCACAGACTTTTTCGACCTCGTCCCAGGCGTCGACCCGGAAACGCACCCGGCGCCCCTCCACTTCCAGCACCTCGCCCTCGATCCGCAGGCGCATACCGGGCGGCGTTGGCGCCAGGTGGCGGAAGTTCACCATCGTCCCCAGGCTCTGCTCGTGCGGCCAGTCGACGTAGGGCATCATTCCGTGCAAGCAGGCAAGTTCCATCATGCCAACAAGGTAACCGATGGCCAGCACATCCGGCATATCGCGGCAAAACAAGGTATCGTGGTAAAGCTGGGGCACGCTGGCGCGCTCCGGGACGGTGTAGTGCCATTCGAAGCGAAGGCCGGGCTGGAAAGTGGGATGCATGGGCGCAGCTTAGCGCATTGCAAGGCTGCCGTAAGCCTGGGAAGGGAGATTGCAAGCAATGGCACGAACAGGAGGGCCAATGAAGCTGAACAAGAAACTGATGGCACAGATGCGTGCCGCCACCCGCTCGACGGTGCGCTCTTTCCTGCACACGGGACCGGCGGCGGCAGACACGATGATCCAGGAAACGCTGAAGAACGCCACCGCCCTGCAGCGCGAAGCCCAGCGCCAGATGCGCAGCGTCGGCGTGGGGGTCGCCGCGGCGGCAAGCGATCCGTTCGAAGCGGAACTCGGCGTCAGCCTGCCAGGCAAGTTCATCGACGGCAGCCACACCAACCCGGCCGGCACCCGCGACTACAAGCTGTACGTCCCCGGCAGCAGTGGCGGCAAGGCGCTGCCGCTGCTGGTGATGCTGCATGGCTGCACCCAGGATCCGGAGGATTTCGCCAACGGCACCGGCATGAACGAACTGGCCGAGGAAGCGCCCTGCCTGGTGCTGTATCCCGCGCAGAGCAAGGCAGCCAACCCGTCGCGCTGCTGGAACTGGTTCAACGCGGTCGACCAGCAGCGCGACCAGGGCGAACCCGCGATCATCGCCGGCATGACGCGTGCGATCATGGAACAGTACCCGGTCGATCCGGAACAGGTGTACGTGGCGGGCCTGTCGGCCGGCGGCGCGATGGCGACCATCATGGGCACGCTCTACCCGGACCTGTACGCGGCCGTGGGCGTGCATTCGGGCCTGCCGTTCGCATCGGCGCACGACCTGCCCTCGGCGCTGGCGGCCATGAAGGGCGAGTTCCGGCGCGCGCAAGCGCAAGCCCAGCTGCCCGGACGACAGCTCCCGATCATCGTCTTCCATGGCGACCAGGACACCACCGTGCATCCCGTGAATGCCGACGAACTGATCGCCCAGGGCGCGCGCCAGGCGGCACGCCGCGCCGCGGAGCCGGGACGGGTGCCCGACGGCCATGCCTACACGCGCACCCTGCACCACCGCGAGGACGGGGCGGTGCATGCCGAACACTGGCTGATCCACGGGGCGGGCCATGCCTGGTCGGGTGGACGCGCGCGCGGCAGCTATACCGACGGGCGCGGACCGGATGCGAGCCGCGAGATGCTGCGCTTTTTCCGCACCCGCCGTTGAACCTCAGCCGGCGCGGCGCTTCGCCTCCTCGGCCTCGATGTGGGCACGCAGGCAGGGCGGGCACCAGCAGCCGGCAGCCTCCCGCGGCACCGGCACGGCGGGCGGCAGCGTCGTGCACCAGCAGGGTTCAGCGCTGCCGGTTACCATGGCACAGCCGAATTCGGCGCCGCAGCGGCTGCATGTACTCGGGGTGGAAACGCTACTCATGGTTCTTTACGGTGGGGATCGAGCCCATAAAATACAACAAGACGCCATATAATCAGCACAAGTACTACCCTGTTGCCTTAAAATCTTGCGACATTTAATTTGGACCCTCCATGAACGCTACTCTGACCAGCCTGAACACCGACGACCAGCCCAATGATCTGACGAAAGTATCGCCGCAGATCAAGGCG
Organism: Massilia sp. LC238; assembly: GCF_000735635.1. Classification (NCBI taxonomy): domain Bacteria; kingdom Pseudomonadati; phylum Pseudomonadota; class Betaproteobacteria; order Burkholderiales; family Oxalobacteraceae; genus Massilia; species Massilia sp. LC238. The sequence goes on from NZ_JNNN01000080.1 coordinate 36,802, forward strand.
CAGATCCTGGCGGAGGCGCTTCCCTACATCCGTAATTTCCACGGCAAGACCATCGTCATCAAATACGGCGGCAACGCCATGACCGACGAGCGCCTGAAGCACGGCTTCGCACGCGACGTCATCCTGCTCAAGCTGGTGGGCATGAACCCGGTCGTGGTGCACGGCGGCGGTCCGCAGATCGACAATGCGCTGAAGAAGATCGGCAAGCAGGGCACTTTCGTGCAGGGCATGCGCATCACCGACGAGGAAACCATGGAAGTGGTCGAGTGGGTGCTGGGCGGTGAAGTCCAGCAGGACATCGTCATGCTGATCAACCACTACGGCGGCCAGGCCGTGGGCCTGACCGGCAAGGACGGTGGCCTGATCCGCGCACGCCGCATGAGCATGCCGGACAAGGAAAAGCCGGGCGAATTCCTGGACATCGGTTTCGTCGGCGAGATCGAGGCGATCAACCCTGCCGTCGTCAAGGCGCTGCAGGACGACGCCTTCATCCCGATCATCTCGCCGATCGGCTTCGGCCAGGACGGCCAGGCCTACAACATCAATGCCGACGTCGTCGCCGGCAAGATCGCCGAGATCCTGAAGGCCGAAAAGCTCATCATGATGACCAATATCGCCGGCGTGCAGGACAAGGCAGGCAACCTGGTCACCGACCTGTCGGCGCGCGAGATCGACGAGATGTTCGAAGACGGCACGATTTCGGGCGGCATGCTGCCGAAGATTTCGTCGGCGCTGGACGCCGCCAAGTCGGGCGTCAATACCGTGCACATCATCGACGGGCGCATCGAGCACAGTTTGTTGCTGGAAGTCTTGACCGAGCAGGCATTTGGCACTATGATCCGGTCTCACTGATTTTTTGTGGCGGAAATTTTCGCCACATTAAATGACAAGATGCCCTTGTAGCTCAGTGGTAGAGCACTCCCTTGGTAAGGGAGAGGCCACGTGTTCAATCCACGTCAAGGGCACCACCTCCCCCCTGCAATACCTCCTCCTTAGTAGATCCGATCCACCTTGATGCCGCGCTTGCGCAGCAGCTCGGGCAGTCCGCCTTGTCCCAGCAGGTGCAGCAGGCCCACCGCCACCACCGCATTGTTTTCGCGCGCCAGCAGCGCCGCCACCTTGTCCGCCATCGGTCCGTTGCGCTCATCGAGCAGGATGTCGCGCATGAATTTCCCGGTCAGGCTGTCGTCGCTTTCCACCCGCCGCATCAGGTCTTCCTGGGCGCGGCGGTCGGCGCGCTCGTAGGCATCGAGCATCTCGCGCGTTTCGCGCAGCTGGCGGCCCGAGGCCATGTCTTCCAGCGTTTCTTCCAGCAGGCGCCACTGGTCTTCGTCCGACAGGCGGTTCAGCAGCCCGGCCTGGTAGTGCATGGTCTCGAGCTCGGCGATGCGAGTCTTGCCCTGCCGCGCCAGCGTGGCGAGGTGGTCGTCGACGCCGAGGGCCGGGTCATAGCCCAGCTTGGCGGTCTCGAACACGGCAAGCATGGTCACCAGCATCCAGGGCTTCAATTGCGCCACGGCGGCCGGCTCCAGCCCGTGCTTGCGCAGCGCGGCTTCGATGCGCGCGCGGCGCTCGGGCGCCAGGCCCGCGTAGCCGGGGCTACCGGGCGGGAACATGCCGTGCTGCCGGACGGCGGCCGCGATCGCGGCCGGGTCGCCCTTCATGTCGATTTCCAGCGCCAGCGTGGGAGCGGCCGCGATCGCCGCCCGGATGCGCGGCTCGAGGGGATAGAAGTCGGCGCGGCCGACGTGCATGGTGCCGTACAGGTACAAGGTATTGCCCTTGTCCGTGGCCTTGAACAGCGCGCCGCGCGCTATGCCCACGTCGGCTGCCAGCGCCTGGAAGGCCAGCAAGAACAAGCTGAGGAACACCACTATAATCGGACGTCGTTGCATTCATTTCTCCTTGTTGTATTCGCGCTGTTAATCTGAAATTGTGGCAAATCATACCCTCCCCTCCCCCGTCTGGCTGTTCGACCTCGACAACACCCTGCACGATGCCTCGCATGCCATCTTCCCGGCCATCAGCGCCAATATGAACACCTATATCGGACGCGTGCTGGGCGACGGCCTCACTCCCGCCACCCAGGCGCAAGTCGATGCGGCGCGCCTGGGCTACTGGAAGCGCTACGGCGCCACCCTGCTCGGCATGATCCGCCACCACGGCGTGTCGGCGGCCGACTTCCTGCACGTCACCCACGATCTCGGCGCCCTCGACAAGCTGGTGCGCGCGGAAAAGGGGCTAGGCACGCTGCTGCGCCGCCTGCCGGGCCGCAAGATCCTGCTCACCAATGCGCCGACGCGCTATTCGACCGACGTGATGCGCCACCTGGGCCTGAGCCGCCACTTCGCCCACCACGTGGCGATCGAGCACATGCATGTGCACCGCCAGCTGCGCCCCAAGCCTTCCAGCCTGATGCTGCGCCGCCTGCTGCGCAAGCACGGCGTGGCGGCGCGCCGCTGCATCCTGGTCGAGGACACGCTGGCCAACCTGAAAAGCGCCAGCCGCCTCGGCCTGCGCACCGTCTGGGTGACGCAGTACCTGCGCATGAGCGATCCGATCGGAAAAGCGCCGCTGCCAAGGACCCTGAAACGCCCCGGTTACGTCGATGTCAAAGTAAAATCCGTGCGGCAGCTTCCGGCGCGTTTGCACCGGCTGCGCTAATACCAACAACAACACGAAACTAGGGATCACATGGCAACCAAGCCAGGTCAGCGCAAGCTGCAAATCCTCCAGGCCCTGGCCTCGATGCTCGAGCAGCCGAAGGGCGAAAAGATCACCACGGCGGCGCTGGCGGCGCGCCTGTCGGTATCGGAGGCGGCGCTGTACCGCCACTTCGCCAGCAAGGCGCAGATGTACGAAGGCCTGATCGAGTTCATCGAGTCCAGCGTCTTCGGCCTGATCAACCAGATCGCCGAACGCGAGGAAGACGGCGTGCACCAGGCGCACGCGATCCTGCAGATGCTGCTCTCCTTTGCCGCCAACAACCCGGGCATGACCCGGGTGCTGATCGGCGACGCGCTGGTGGGCGAGGACGAGCGCCTGCAGCTGCGCATGAACGGGTTCTACGATCGCGTCGAAATGGCCTTCAAGGGCGCACTGCGGATCGCCGTCACCCAGGGCCACGGCCTCGAGACCGACGTCGCGGCGCGCGCCAGCCTCCTGGTGAGCTACGTGACCGGACGCTGGCACCGCTTCGCCAAGAGCGGCTTCAGGCAGAACCCGGCCGAAGGCACGGCCCTGCAGCTGTCGCTGCTGCTGGCGGCATAAGGACAAGCGCCAGGCGATCATGGACACCCAGGAAGTATTCGCGCTGCTGGACGACGCCGGGGCGGCCGGCGAGGCCCGTTCGCGCCTCTACAGCCGCCACGCCGGCACGCTGCATTGCCTTGATACCGCCGGCTGGCCGCAGCTGCTGCGCGAACTGCAGGAAGCACTGGGACGCGGCCTGTACGCGGTGCCGCTGCTCACCTACGAACTGGGCGCGCATCTCCAGGGGGTGGCGGCGCAGCCGGTGCAAGGCGCGCTGGCGCAGGTGCTGCTGTTCGAACAGTGCGAGCACCTGGACGCGGCCCAGGTCGAGGCCTGGATCGCCACCCGCGCACCCGCCGACGAACTGGCGGGCGTGGCCGGCATCACGCCCAATGTGGACGAAGCGGCCTTCACCGAGGCGATCCGGCGCATCCGCGACTACATCGCCGCCGGCGACACCTACCAGGTGAACTACACCTACCGCCTGCGCTTCGACACCTACGGTTCTCTGGTCAAGCTGTATGCGCGGCTGCGGGCGCGCCAGCGCGTGCCCTACGGCGCCCTGGTGGCCCTGCCGGACGGCGGCGCGGTCTTGTCCTTCTCGCCCGAGCTGTTCGTGCGCCACGAGGCCGGCAAGCTGCTGGCGCGGCCGATGAAGGGCACCGCGCCGGCCAGCGGCGACGATGCGGTGGATGAGGAGCGCTCCCGGGCGCTCTCTTCGGACACCAAGAACCGTGCCGAGAACCTGATGATCGTCGACCTGCTGCGCAACGACCTGGGACGGGTCGCCGTCACCGGCAGCGTCGAGGTGCCGGCGCTGTTCGAGGTGCGCCGCTACGGCACCGTGCTGCAGATGACCTCGACAGTGCAGGCGCGCCTGCGCGAGGATGCGAGTCTGGAGGAGGTATTCGCTGCGCTCTACCCCTGCGGCTCGATCACCGGCGCGCCGAAGCGCCGCAGCATGGAGATCATCCACGAACTCGAACCGAGCGCGCGCGGCATCTATACCGGCGCGATCGGCTGGTTCGATCCGCCCGCCGCGGGCAGCGCCAACACCTTTGGCGATTTTTGCCTGTCGGTCCCGATCCGCACCCTGGCGCTGGGTGCGCCGGAGGGCGGCACCCGCAAGGGAGAGCTGGGCGTCGGCGCCGGCATCGTGTACGACAGCGATGCCGCCTCCGAATATGCCGAATGCCAGCTCAAGGCGCGCTTCCTGACCGGCCTGCCCAACGAGTTCGAAATCTTCGAAACCCTGCGCGCTTCCTGGGACGACGGCTGCCGCCACGTCGAGCAGCATCTCGACCGCCTGGCCGCGTCCTGCCGCTACTTCGGCTATCCGTTCGACTATGGCGCCGCCCGCGCGGCATTGAACGAGGCCTGCCTGGCCATGCCCCATGGCCAACTGCACCGGCTGCGCCTGGCGGTGGCCACCGGCGGCGCGCTGACCGTGCAGGCGGCGCCGATCACGCCCTTGGGCGAGCCGGTGGCGCTGTTGCTGGCGCAGGAAAGCACCCATTCGGGCGACGTCTTCCTGCGCCACAAGACGAGCGTGCGCAGCCGCTACAATGCGGCCTGGCGTGCCGCCGAGGCGCAAGGGGCGTTTGACGCCTTGTTCTTCAACGAGCGCGGGGAACTGACCGAGGGAGGACGCAGCAACGTGTTCCTGCGTTTCGGCAGCGAGTGGATCACGCCGCCCCTGTCGAGCGGCCTGCTGCCGGGCGTGATGCGCGGCGTGCTGCTGCGGGCGCCGGCCTGGCGCGCCAGCGAGCAGCTCATCACGCGTGAGATGCTGGCGGAGGCGGACGACATCGTCGTCTGCAATGCGCTGCGCGGGCCGCTGCGGGCGGTCCTGCTGGACGACCCGCAGGGCTAAGCTGTTTCAGAAGCGGTAACCGAACCCCAGGCCGAACAGCACCGGATCCACCTTGACCGCGCTTGCCTTGGCGCCGCCGACCATCACGTCGCTGCGGATGTTCACTTTTTTCACATCGAGGTTCAGCGACCAGCGCGCATCGAGCCGGATGTCCACGCCGGCCTGCAGTGCCAGGCCCCAGCTGTCGTTCTCGAGATCGGCCGCCCCGTCCAGCAGCTTCACGCGCGAGATGCGCGTGTAGTTCAGGCCTGCGCCCACGTAAGGATTCACTGTCGACTGCGGCGCGAAGTGGTATTGGGCCGTCAGGGTCGGCGGCAGGTGGCGGAAGCTGCCGATGCGGGCGCCGTCCAGGGTGACGTCGTGCTTCTGTGGATACGTCAGGATCAGCTCGGCCGCCAGGTGCGGCGTGAAGAAATAGGAGATGTCGACTTCGGGAATGGTCTTGCCGGCCACGTGGATGCGGTCCGCGGCGCCGCTGCCGGCCAAGGGCGCGGATTCATTCGCCGGGTCGATGTGGACGGCGCGTGCACGCACCATCCAGTTGCTGTCCTGTGCCAGGGCCTGGCTGCCGGCAAGTACGAGAGAGATCGCCAGCACAGGCTTCAACAAGGTTTTCATTTTTCTTCCTTTCGTCATGGTAACGAGAGGAAGAATATTGATGCAGCGCAAAAAAATCGTTGATGTGGATCAAATAACCATAACGCTAGGAAGGTTATTCGATCCTTGCCTTACATGGCGAGTGCCTGCTCGATCTTGCCGACCAGGGCTGGGTCTTCCGGCGTCACCTTGCTCGGGAAGTGTTCGAGCACCTTGCCATCGCGGCCGATCAGGTACTTGGTGAAGTTCCACTTCGGCGCCTGGCCGGTCGCCTTGGTGAGGCTGGCGTGCAGCGGGTTGGCTTCCGGACCGGTGACCGCGCTCTTGGCGAACATCGGGAACTTGACGCCGTAGGTGTTGAAGCAGAAGTCCGCGATTTCTTTCGCATTGCCCGGCTCCTGCTTGCCGAAGTCGTTCGAGGGGAAGCCCAGCACCACCAGGCCGCGCCCGCCGTACTTCGCGTACAGCTTCTCGAGTCCTTCGTACTGCTTGGTGAAGCCGCAGTAGCTGGCCGTGTTCACGACCAGAACCACCTTGCCCGCATACTGGCACAGGTCCTGCGGCGCGTCGTCCTGCAGGCGCTTGAAATTCTGCTTGAGGATGGCGGGGCAGCTCATCGGCATGCGCGCGGCAGCGGGGGCGCCCGGCGTGGACGTGGCCTGTGCGGCGGCAGGAAGAGCAGCGCTGGCTGCGGCAAGGGCAGCGAACAGCAGGACGGTGGTCTTGATCATGGCGGGGAGTTCCCTGGTTGGTGATGCCACGATTGTAACGCAGCCGCCGCCTGTAAAGATGGCCGGATGGCCACGGCGCCCGGCCGATATCCGTTCAGCCGGCGTCCAGGCTGCGGTGCTCGATCTTGATGCAGTGGTTCATGACGACGTCGAGGCCGGCGGCGCGCGCCAGGTCGGCGGCGGCCTGGTTTTCGATGTCCAGCTGCATCCACAGGCAGCCGGCGCGCACGGCGATCGCGTCGCGCGCGATCGGCGGGATGTCTTCGGACTTGCGGAAGCAGTCGACGATGTCGATCCGCTGGCCGTTGCTTGCCAGGGCGTCGGCTGCTTCCTGCAGCGTGGCGACCACCTGTTCGCCCAGGATGGTTTCGCCGGCGTAGCTCGGGTTCACCGGCACGATGCGGTAGCCGTTTTGCTGCAAGTAAGCGGCCACTTCATGGCTGGCGCGGTCGGGCTTGTTCGACAGGCCGACGATGGCGATGGTCTTGCTGTCGTTGAGGATCTGGGCAATGCTTCTCATGGTGGCTTGGCTCGATGTGGATTCGGTGCCTAGCTTATCAGATGTGCATCATTGCTGGCGTCGCGGGCGCAAACGTGAAAAGATGCAGGCACGTCCGATTTTCCATTCCAAGCATGCGCCCTACCGCCCTCTCCCTTCTCGTCGCCCTGGCCCTCTCGCTGCCTCTTCACGCGGCCGAACCGCTGGCCGCGGTCGAACGCGCCATCGTCCCCGTCGCCAGTTGGGGCGGCACCCCGGCCGACGCTTCGAAAGCGCGCCGCCACACCATCAGCCAGATTACGCTGCACCACCAGGGCGAGCCCTTCAAGCCGGGCACCGATCCGCAGGGCTACCTGCGGCGCCTGCAGTCGTGGTCGCGCGCCAGCAAGGGCTGGCTCGACATCCCCTACCACTACGTCATCGACCTCGACGGCCGTATCTACGAGGCGCGCAACATCGACTTCGCGGGCGATACCAATACGGAATACGATCCGAGCGGCCACGCCCTGATCGAAGTGGTCGGCAATTTCGAGGAAGTGGAGCCGAACCAGCAGCAGCTGGAGGCCGTGGTCGACCTGATGGCGCTGCTGGCGGCCAAGTACAAGGTCTCGCTGGACGACATCAAGAGCCACCGGGACCACTCCGACAAGACCGTGTGCCCGGGTGCGAACCTGTACCGCTACGTGAAGGAGGACTGGTTCCGCCACAAGGTGGCGCTGCGCCTGGCGGGTGAACAGGCCAGGCGCTGAACCCTTACAACTTGCGCGCCAGGATGCTGCGCCCGCCCTGCTTCAGTACGAAGCCCTGGCCGGCGGCCGGCTCGAAGCTGATCTCGGCATCGACGTCGTTCGAGAAGAACACGGTTTCGCTCATCGCGAAGATTTCCAGCTTGGGCTGCCCGGTGGGCTGGGCAAAATAGCGTTCGCCCTCGCGGCTCAGCTCGATCACGAAGCCGGGATGCAATTCGTAGCGGCCGACGCGGGTATCGAAGGCCGCGTTCGCGATCTTCACCGCCTGGCGGCCGGCCGGTGCGTCGCCGATACGCGGATTGACCAGCGCATTGCCATCCTGGTGCAGCGTCACCGCCGTCACCTTGCCCCCCGCGTCACGCTGGAATTCGAACCAGTCCAGGCCTCCCGGCACGAAGAAAGTATCGTTCGACGCCGCCTTCAGTGCTACCGGCGGCCGGCCGCTGCGCTGCATCACCAGGCCATCGGCGCTGCGGCGGAACACGCGCTGCACGCCCTTCTCGACCTCGTAGGTGCCGGTGACCGCGTCGAGCGCCGCGCCATCCAGCGCCACCTCCTTGAACTCGCGGTAGGGCTTGCCGATGGCGATGCCGGCCGCCTTGCGCGCCACCAGGCCCGGATTGGCCGGCCCGCTGTCGCTGTTGGTCAGCACCGCGACATACACCTTCTGCTCCGGGAAGCGCAGCGCATGCGTCGAGAAGCCGTTGATGCCGCCGCCGTGGCCCATGCTGGTCGCGCCCTGCACCTTGCTGACGTCCCAGCCATAGCCGTAGCCGGTGGCCTTGCCGTCGCCCAGGCGATATGAAGTGAACGCTCGCTCCCAGCTGGAAGGCTTGAGCAGGCGGCCCGCGGCGATCGCCGCGTCCCAACGCGCCAGGTCGTCCACCGTCGACACCAGCGCGCCGGCCGCATAGGGCTGGGTCATGCTGAGCGGAGCGGCGGCAGCATAGCCCTTCTCGGCGCGGCGATGGCCGGCCGCCACCGGCGCCTTGCCGGTCTTGACGCCTTCGCAATAGGTGTCGTGCATGCCGAGCGGCTTGAAGATGCGCTGCTCCAGGAATGCCGCATAGGTCTGGCCCGAGATCTTCTCGATGATGGCGCCGAGCAGGAAGTAACCCGAGTTGTTGTAGCGGTACTGGCTACCGGGTTCGAACTCGAGCGGATCGTTCTTGAAGGTGTCGATCATCTGCGCCACGCTCATGTCCTGGGCCATGTTGACGATGTAGCCCGGCTTGCCCGTATAGCTGGGGATGCCCGAGGTATGCGTCAGCAGGTGCTCGATCGTGATCTTCTTTCCCTTGGCCGGGTAGTCCGGCAGGTGCTTCGTGATGTCGTCGTCCAGCGACAGCTTGCCTTCGTCCGCCAGCATCAGGATGGCGGTCGACGTGAACTGCTTGGTGATGGAACCGAGGCGCAGCGCCATCTCCGGGCTCATTTTCACGCCCTTCGCGGTATCGGCCATGCCGTAGGCACGACGCAATACGGGCTTGCCGTCCTTGACCACGATGACCGTGGCGCCGGGCGCGTCGGCCTTGAAATACGGCGCAATGGAGGCGTCGATGCGGCTGGCCAGGTCCTGCTCCGCAGTCGCGGATGTGGCGGCATCCTGGGCAAACGCAGCTTGTGGATGGCACAGCAGCAGTACGGCAGCACAAATGGCGGTACGAAGCAGCATGGTCGGTCCTTTTGCTTGTTGTAGGGGCTTGAACAGCATAGGCCCGGCTTGCCTGGACGGCAAACGCCGGGCGACAAACAGCCGTTTAACCGGCCCAGGCGGTCAAATCCGGCGACCGGTGAAGTTGCGGCTGCCCTGCTTGAAGCTCAAGGCCTGGCCTTCGAAACTGAGCTCGGCATCGACGTCGCGCGAAAAGAAGCGGGTTTCGCTCAGCGGGAAGATCTCGACCCGGCGCTGGCCGGTCGGCTGTACGAAATAGCGGCTGCCCTCGCGCGTGACCTCGAACACCATGCCCGGCTGGATCTCGTAGCGGCCGGCATGCGCGTCAAAAGCGGCGTCCGCGATCTTCGCCACGATCCGCGGCGCCGGCGCCTCGCCGCTGCGTACGTGGTTCAGCGCCCTGCCGTCCTGGTGGTAGGTCACACCCGTGACCTTGCCGACGGTGCCACCACCCTCGCGCTGGAACACGAACCAGTCCGCCGTATCCGGCACGAAGAACGCGTTGGCCGACATCGGCTTCAAGACCAGGGGCCCGCGGCCGGCGCGCAGCAAGGACAGGAACTCGCCGTCGCGGCGGAAGACCCGTTGCGTATCCTTGTCGAGGCTGTACACGCCCGCCACCGCGTCCAGGGCCGCGGCATCGAGCGCCACCTCGCGGAATTCCGGCAGCGGCTTGCCGATGGCGACGGCGGCCGCCCTGCGCGCCACCACGTCCGGCACCACCATGCCGGCGTCGCCGTTGGTCAGCACCGCCACGTACACGCCCTTGTTGGGCAGGCGCAGGCCATAGGAGCGGAAGCCCCGGGTCGACCCGCTGTGGCCGATGGTCGGCTCGCCCTGGATCAGGGTCAGCTCCCAGCCATAGCCGTAGTGGCTGTCCTTGCCGTCGCTCAGGCGGTAAGAGGTGAAGGCGCGCTGCCAGGTGGCCGGCTTGAGCAGCTTCCTGCCCACGGCCGCATCCCATTTCGCCAGGTCGTCCACGGTCGACACCAGTTCGCCGGCGGCATAGGACTGGTTCTTGCCGAGCGGCCGGGCCGGGCCAAACCCTTTCTCGAGCGGGGAATGGCCGGCGGCGCTCGGCCACGCGCTGCGCTCGTGGCCTTCGTAGGCGGTGTGGTCCATCCCGAGGGGCACGAAGATGCGCTGCGCCAGGAACTGGTGATAGGGCAGGCCGGAGACCTTCTCGATGATGGCCCCGAGCAGGTAGTAGCCCGAATTGTTGTAGCGCCAGGTGCTGCCCGGCTCGAACTGCAGCGGGTCGTTCTTGAAAGAGTCGATCTGGGCCGCCACCGTGATGTCCTGCGGCGCCCGCTGCGGGAAGCCCGGCTTGCCGGTATAGCTGACGATGCCCGAGGTATGGGTCAGCAGGTGTTCGATGGTGATCTTCTTGCCCTGGGTCGGGTAGTCCGGCAGGTATTTGGTGATCTCGTCGTCCAGCGACAGCTTGCCCTCATCCGCCAGCAGTAGGATGCCGGTGGCGGTGAACTGCTTGGTCATCGAACCGATGCGCATGGCCATCTCGGGCGCCATTTTCACGCCCTTGATCGTGTCGGCCATGCCATAGGCGCGACGCAGGACGGTCTGGCCATCCTTGACGACCAGGACGATGCCGCCCGGCGCCTCGGCAGGGAAATAGGGAGCGACGGTCGCGTGCAGGCGGAAGGAGAGGTCGTCGAGTGCGCGCTTGCTGAGCGGCTTGTCAGGGGTGGCGTCGGCGGCGAAGGCGGCGTGCGGCGCGCACAGGAGCAGCGCGGCGGCGCAGATGGCGGTACGAATGAACATGGTCGGCATTCCTTTCTTGTTATGGACTGCCGTGACTGTACGTACGGTGCCGGGCCTGCCGCAATCAGGAGCCGATCAGCGGTCGTTCGGATGGGTCAAGTGGTGGCTATGCGGGGGCGAACGGGAGCGCCCCGGCAGGCGTCAAGGCAGGCGGGCGGCGAGGAACAGCCAGATCACGGTCATCACGAGGATGCCGGTGATGGTGACGCAGGTACCGGTGAAGAACAGGGCCGACAGCATGGTGGCGGACAGGACGCGCTCGAACAGGAAGCCGAGCGCGAAGTCGAAGGTGGCCAGCACCGACCAGCGCCGCATGTAGACCGGCAGGTAGCGGCTCATGCGGCGGTTGTGTTCACGTGCGGCGTGACGCTCATACAAATTGCGCGCCCTGCTCACGTCGCGAAACAGCCAGTCGAAGAAGAGGAAGCGGTACAGGGTCTGGCCGAAGCGGTCGTCCGCCGGCAGGGTTTGCTGCTGTTCGCGATGGTCTGGAGGGCTTGCCATGGTCGGCTCGAGAGCTGTCTCAACGCACAGGAAGCCATACTATGCCGAAAACCGGCGTGCACCCGTGCGCCAGCTAACCGTGCGCCGCCATCTTCATCACCGGCTCTTGCGCAAAAACAATTCCAACCACCCCGGGGTCAGGTCTGACTTTTGGACACGACCTCGACCAAGCATGCCATCCAATGCAAGAAACAATGACAGGCCAAAGCAGAGCCTGTGTCCAAATGTCAGACCTGACCCCCATAAGAAAAAAGGCAGCCCGAAGGCTGCCTCTTTGTGCCGCAGACGCGGATGCTGCTTAGCGTCCTTTCGAACGCAGCTTCTGGATCGCCGCCAGCTGCGCGATTGCCGCGGCCATTTCGGCCTGGGCTTTCGCGTAGTCGATCTTCGATTCCTTGTTCAGCATCAGCTCTTCGGCCTGCTTCTTTGCTTCCAGTGCCTTCGCTTCGTCCAGGTCGCCACCGCGGATTGCGGTGTCGGCCAGCACGGTCACGCCGTTCGGCTGCACTTCGAGGATACCGCCTGCGACGAAGACGAACTCTTCGCCGCCGGCAGCCGTCTGGATCCGGACGGCACCTGGCCTGATGCGCGTGATCAGCGGGGTGTGGCGTGGGTAGATACCCAGCTCACCCGCTTCACCCGGCAGCGCGACGAAGGTAGCCAGGCCGGAGAAGATCTGCTCTTCGGCCGAGACCACGTCCACTTGAATGGTGTTTGCCATGTCTGTCCTTCGGGTTAAGAATCTGGCTTAGGCAGCCAGCTTCTTGGCCTTTTCGATTGCTTCCTCGATGGTGCCGACCATGTAGAAGGCCTGCTCCGGCAGGTGGTCCAGTTCGCCCGATGCGATCATCTTGAAGCCCTTGATCGTGTCTTTCAGCGAAACGTACTTGCCCGGCGAGCCGGTGAACACTTCAGCGACGTGGAACGGCTGCGACAGGAAACGCTGCATCTTGCGAGCGCGTGCGACGACCAGCTTGTCTTCCGGCGCCAGTTCGTCCATGCCCAGAATCGCGATGATGTCGCGCAGTTCCTTGTAGCGCTGCAGGGTGCCCTGCACGGCGCGCGCGGTGGCGTAGTGCTCTTCACCGACGACCAGCGGGTCCAGCTGGCGCGAGGTCGAGTCCAGCGGGTCCACTGCCGGGTAGATACCCAGCGAAGCGATGTCACGCGACAGAACGACGGTCGAGTCCAGGTGGGCGAAGGTGGTTGCCGGCGACGGGTCGGTCAAGTCATCCGCAGGGACGTACACGGCCTGGATCGAGGTGATCGAACCGGTCTTGGTCGAGGTAATACGCTCTTGCAGGCGGCCCATTTCTTCGGCCAGGGTCGGCTGGTAGCCCACCGCGGACGGCATACGGCCCAGCAGTGCCGACACTTCGGTACCGGCCAGGGTGTAACGGTAGATGTTGTCGACGAAGAACAGAACGTCCTTGCCTTCGTCACGGAAGGCTTCCGCCATGGTCAGGCCGGTCAGCGCGACGCGCAGACGGTTGCCCGGCGGTTCGTTCATCTGGCCGTAGACCATCGCCACTTTCGAGTTGGTCGGGTTTTCCAGGTCGACGACCTTGGCGTCCGCCATCTCGTGGTAGAAGTCGTTACCTTCACGGGTACGCTCACCCACGCCGGCGAACACGGACAGACCCGAGTGCGCCTTCGCGATGTTGTTGATCAGTTCCATCATGTTGACGGTCTTGCCGACGCCGGCGCCGCCGAACAGGCCGACCTTACCGCCTTTGGCGAACGGGCAGACCAGGTCAATCACCTTGATGCCGGTTTCCAGCAGGTCGGTCGACGGCGACAGCTCGTCGTAGGCCGGCGCATCGCGGTGGATCGATGCCATGCGCTCGTGGCTGACCGGACCGCATTCGTCGATCGGGTTGCCCAGCACGTCCATGATGCGGCCCAGGGTCGGGGTGCCGACCGGGACCATGATCGGGTTGCCGGTGTTCTGGATAATCATGCCGCGACGCAGGCCTTCCGAGCTGCCCAGTGCAATGGTACGGACCACGCCGTCGCCCAGCTGCTGCTGGACTTCCAGGGTCAGTTCCGAACCTTCCATTTTCAGTGCGTCGTACACTTTCGGCATGGCGTTACGCGGGAATTCCACGTCGACCACTGCGCCGATACACTGAACGATTTTGCCATCAGCCATGTTCGTTCCTTCAGATATATAGTTAAATTCTTGTGCTTTGATCGCTTAGACGGCTGCTGCGCCGGAAACGATCTCGGAGAGTTCTTTGGTAATCGCTGCCTGGCGGGTCTTGTTGTAGACCAGCTTCAGGTCGCTGATGACACTACCGGCGTTGTCGCTCGCTGCCTTCATCGCCACCATGCGCGCCGACTGCTCGGACGCCAGGTTCTCGGCGACGGCCTGGTACACCAGCGCTTCCACATAACGCACCAGCAGTTCGTCGATGACGACGGCCGCTTCCGGTTCGTAGATGTAGTCCCAGCTGATACCGCCCTTGTCCGCTTCCATGTGCTTGGCCGGCAGCGGGAGCAGCTGCTCGACCATCGGTTCCTGCTTCATCGTGTTGATGAACTTGGTGTAGCACAGGTAGACAGCGTCGAGCTTGCCTTCCTGGTACGCGTCCAGCATTACTTTGACCGGGCCGATCAGCTTGTCCAGGTGCGGCGTATCGCCGAGCTGGGTCGCTTGCGAAACAACTTTCATGCCCATGCGGTTCAGGAAGCCCAGGCCCTTGTTGCCGATGGCAACTGCCTCGACGGTGTTACCTGCCTGCTCCATCTCGCGCGCCTTCAGCGTCACCTGGCGCAGCACGTTGGTGTTCATGCCGCCGCACAGACCCTTGTCGGTCGTGACGACGATGAAACCCACGGCCTTCGCCTGCACGTGCTTGGCTTGCGCCATGAACGGGTGCGTGTATTCCGGGTTTGCGCCGGCCAGATTGGCGGTGATGGTACGAACCTTGTCACTGTAGGGACGGGCGGCGCGCATACGGTCCTGCGCCTTGCGCATTTTCGATGCGGCGACCATTTCCATCGCCTTGGTGATCTTCTTCGTATTCTCTACGCTCTTGATCTTGCCACGAATCTCTTTGCCTACTGCCATGAGTCCTTACTCCTTCCGCGCACCGGCGCCGTGCTCACACGGCGCCGGCTTGACGATTAATATGCGCCGGATTTTTTGAAATCAGCAATGGCGGCCGACAGCGCAGCTTCGCCGTCCTTGTCCAGTTGCTTGGTTTCGTCGATCTTCGACAGCAGCGCAGCGTGGCTCGACTTCAGGAAGTTGTGCAGGCCCTGCTCGAACGGCAGGACTTTCTTGACTTCGATGTCGTCCAGGTAGCCCTTGTTGACGGCGAACAGCGATGCGGCCATTAGCGAGGTCGACAGCGGCGAGAACTGCGGCTGCTTCAGCAGTTCGGTCACGCGTGCACCGCGGTCCAGCTGCTTGCGGGTCGATTCGTCCAGGTCCGATGCGAACTGCGCGAACGCAGCCAGTTCACGGTACTGCGCCAGGTCGGTACGGATACCGCCCGACAGGCCCTTGATGACCTTGGTCTGGGCTGCGCCACCGACGCGGGAGACCGAGATACCTGCGTTGATCGCAGGACGGATACCGGCGTTGAACAGCGAGGTCTCCAGGAAGATCTGGCCGTCGGTAATCGAAATCACGTTGGTCGGCACGAATGCCGAGACGTCGCCTGCCTGGGTTTCGATGATCGGCAGTGCGGTCAGCGAACCGGTCTTGCCGGTGACGGCGCCATTGGTGAACTTCTCGACGTAGTCGGCGTTCACGCGTGCTGCGCGCTCGAGCAGACGGCTGTGCAGGTAGAACACGTCGCCCGGGTAGGCTTCGCGGCCCGGCGGACGGCGCAGCAGCAGCGAGATCTGGCGGTAGGCGACTGCCTGCTTCGACAGGTCGTCGTACACGATCAGCGCGTCTTCGCCGCGGTCGCGGAAGTATTCGCCCATGGCGCAGCCCGAGTAGGCCGAGATGTACTGCATCGCAGCCGATTCCGAAGCGGAAGCGGCGACAACGATGGTGTACTCCATCGCGCCGTGCTGTTCCAGCGAGCGGACGATGTTCTTGATGGTCGAAGCCTTCTGGCCGATTGCGACGTACACGCAGGTGACGCCCTGGCCCTTCTGGTTGATGATCGCATCGACAGCCACGGCCGACTTGCCGGTCTGGCGGTCGCCGATGATCAGCTCACGCTGGCCACGGCCGATCGGCACCATCGCGTCGATCGACTTGATGCCGGTCTGCATCGGCTGCGAGACGGATTCACGGGCGATGACGCCCGGAGCGATCTTTTCGATCGGTGCGGTCAGGGTGGTAGCGATCGGACCCTTGCCGTCGATCGGCTGGCCCAGTGCGTTGACCACGCGGCCACGCAGTTCCGGACCGATCGGCACTTCCAGGATGCGGCCGGTGGTCTTGACGGTGTCGCCTTCCGAGATGTGCTCGTAGGCGCCCAGGATGACGGCGCCGACGGAGTCGCGCTCGAGGTTCATCGCCAGGCCGAAGGTGTTGCCAGGGAATTCCAGCATCTCGCCCTGCATCACGTCCGACAGACCATGGATGCGGCAGATACCGTCGGCGACGGAGATCACCGTGCCTTGATTGCGAACTTCAGCCGAACCTTCCAGACCCTGGATGCGGCTCTTGATCAGTTCGCTGATTTCAGAAGAATTAAGTTGCATGAGTGCTAACTCCAAATGTTTTTGATGCGTAGGGCAAGGGCACTAGCGCCGGCGCGTGCTGCTAGATATCGATCGATTAGGACACCAGCGCAACATGCATCTGTTGCAGCTTGGCGCGTACCGAGGTATCGAGCACTTCGTCGCCGACGACCACGCGCACACCACCGATCAGCGAAGGATCCACTGTTACCGTTGGGTTCAGCTTGCGGCCAAATTTCTTTTCCAGCGTTGCGACCAACTGGGCCAGCTGGTCACCCGAGATCTCGAAGGCGCTGACGATCTCCGCATCAGCGGCACCTTCGTTGGCGTTCTTCAGTACCGCGAACTGGGCGGCGATTTCGGGCAGCAGGGTGATGCGGCCGTTTTCGGCCAGCATCGCGATAAAGTTCTTCGCTTCAGCATTCAGCGGCGACTTGACCAGGGACGCAATCGTGTCGGCCAGCTGGGCGTGCGTGACGTTCGGGTTGCCGGCAAAAGCCTGCACGTCCGGGTTGGCGCCGATCTGGCCCAGCTCGGCAGTGACGGCCGACCAGGCGGCCATGTCGCCCGACTGGGCGACACGGAACAGCGCTTCGGCGTAAGGGCGGGCGACGGTTGCGAGTTCAGCCATGATCAGAGCTCGGTCGACAGTTTCGACAGCAGGTCGGCGTGGACCGCTGGGTTCACTTCACGCTTCAGGATCTGCTCGGCGCCTTGCACTGCCAGCGAGGCGACCTGTGCGCGCAGTTCTTCGCGGGCGCGGGTCACTTGCTGCTCGGCGTCGGCCTGGGCGGCAGCGACGATACGGGCGGCTTCTTCGGCAGCGGTTGCCTTGGCTGCGTCGATGATCTGGGCAGCGCGCTTTTCAGCGTCGGCGATGCGCTTCTGGACTTCGTCACGGGCGCCGGCCATTTCGGCCTGCACACGCTTTTCGGCGGCGGCCAGGTCGGCCTTGCCACGATCGGCAGCTGCCAGGCCATTCGCAATCCTCTCAGCACGCTCGTCGAGTGCTTTCATCAGCGGCGGCCACACGAACTTCATCGTGAAGGCGGCCAGGATGAGGAAGACCACGAGCTGTGCAAACATCGTTGCGTTAAGGTTCACGGTATTTTCCTTATTACAGAAACACGGATGCCGAACCGGACCCGGTTCGGCTCTTCAATGCGTCAAGACGTGTGTCTTAGCCCGTGAACGGGTTAGCGAACGCGAACAGCATGGCGATACCAACACCGATCAGGAATGCCGCGTCGATCAGACCGGCCAGCAGGAACATCTTGGTCTGCAGGGTGTTCATCAGTTCTGGCTGACGTGCAGAGGCTTCCAGGTATTTACCGCCCATCAGAGCGATGCCGATGCAAGCACCGATAGCGCCCAGACCGATGATCAAACCGCAAGCCAGTGCAACAAAAGAAAGGTCAGTCATGTGTAACTCCAAAAGTAAATTTAAAAACTAGATTAAAAACTACAACTTCTTTACAACCACTATCTGTTCGATGCTTGCGGCGCCGATCAGTGGCCTTCATGGGCCTGACCGAGGTACACCAGCGTCAGCATCATGAAGATGAATGCCTGCAGGAACACGATCAGGATGTGGAAGATCGCCCAGATCGAGCCAGCAATCACGTGGCCGACGAAACCGAAGACAGTAGCGGTCGAGCCCAGCAGAGCGATCAATAGGAACAGCAGCTCGCCGGCGAACATGTTGCCGAACAGTCGCATACCGAGCGACACCATTTTTGCTGCGTATTCGATGATGTTCAGGAGCAAATTGAACGGCGCCATGGCGATGCCGAACGGTGCTGCGAACAGTTCGTGAATCCAGCCGCCCAGGCCCTTGACCTTGATGCTGTAGTAGAACATCAGGAGCAGCACGCCCAGCGAAATGCCGATGGTGCCGTTCAGGTCGGCGGTAGGAACGACGCGGTGATACGGGAAGATGTGCTCCACGCCCAGGGCGCTGAAGGCCAATGCGAACATGTCGACCGGCAGGAAGTCCAGCGAGTTCATCAGGGCGACCCAGACGAACACGGTGAGCGCCAGCGGGGCGATGAAGCTGCGGTCGCCGTGGACGATCGACTTCGACTGGTCTTCAACCATCTCGACCAGCATCTCGACGGCAGCCTGGAAGCGGCCCGGCACGCCCGAGGTGGCTTTACGCGCGGCCATCCACATGATCAGGCAGCCGAGAACGCCCATGGCGATCGACCAGAAAATCGTGTCGTAGTGCAGGATCGAGAAGTCGACCGGGCTGTCCTGGTGGTGGTTCGACAGATGCCCCAGGTGGTGCTTGATGTATTCTGAAGCGGTGGGCGCGTGCGCTGCGCCGTCGGTTGGAGTCGCCATTTTTCAGTGCCTAAATAATAAGAATATGTAACTTTTCAGCGCCACGACAAACCCGGCAAGTAGCGCCAGCCAGTTCAGATCGTGGTACAGCCACGCGGTAGCGCCCAAGAGCGCCAGCGTGAGAGCAATCTTTATAAATTCCCAGATGAAGAATGTTGCAGGACTGGCGCCTCCGGCCCGGTGGGCGTTGGCGAACAGCCTTATTGCCATGATTCCGTTGGGCACTACACAACACAAACCGCCCAGTACTGCCGAAAACATCGCAGACCATCCCCCCAGTAGAGCGGCGATGGCGCCTGCGACTACTGTTGCAATCAATTGCAGGGAGACGATGCGCAACATTTTTGTTCTGGTTTCTCGCCGCGCAATCGGACAGTTACGATGTGGTAATTACATGAATCAGCGGGATTATAAGTGGTTATACGGACGCGAGTCAAACGATTCCGCGCTTATAACTGCCTTGTAAAGATGTGATGGGAGCAACATGACGATTAATAGATTCCCCATATTTTCAAGTACTTAACCGGTGAGTCAGTACTGACTTTCGTAGGGTGGGCGGGTTCCCCGCCCACGCGTTCAAACACTCTTCGCACTGAGCAAACGTGGCATGCATACGTCACTTGAACGCGTGGGCGGGAGCCCCCCCCCGCCCTAGGAAAAACGTTAAATCGGGGGCACTGGTCAGCTGCGCAAGCGCGCCAGCACGCCGTCCAGGATGTCGAGGTCGGCAAAGTCGATGATCAGCTGCCCCTTGCCCTTCGCCCCCATCTTGAACATCACCGGCGTGGCAAGCTTGTCCGACAGCTCCTCTTCCAGGCGCACGATGTCGCCCGGCTTGTCCTTGGCGCGCGCCGGGGTTGCCGGGCTCGACTGCTCCTCGAGCGCGCGGGCCACCAGCTTCTCGGTCTCGCGCACCGACAGGCGCTTGGCGATCACGTGGTTGGCCAGGGTGATCTGGTTCGCGCTCTCCACCGCCAGCAGGGCACGGGCATGGCCCATGTCGATGTCGCCGGCCATCAGCATGGTCTGCACCGGCTGGGCCAGGTTGATCAGGCGCAGCAGGTTCGACACGGCGCTGCGCGAACGGCCGACGCTGGCTGCCGCCTGCTCGTGGGTGAAGTTGAAGTCGTTGATCAGGCGCTGGATGCCCTGCGCTTCTTCGAGCGGGTTCAGGTCTTCGCGCTGGATGTTCTCGATCAGGGCCATGGCCGCGGCCGACTGGTCGTCGACCTCGCGCACCAGCACCGGGATCTCGTCCAGGCCGGCCATCTGGGCGGCGCGGAAGCGGCGCTCGCCGGCGATGATCTCGTACGGCACCGGTGCGCCGTCGGGACTGGCGCCCGACTCCAGCGGACGCACCAGCACCGGCTGCATGATGCCCTGGGTCTTGATCGAGGCCGCCAGCTCGCTCAGCGAGGTTTCGTCCATGCGGGTACGCGGCTGGTACTTGCCGGCCTGGATCTGGGTGATCGGCAGCGACGAGGGCGCTTTACTAGGCGCCGGCTGGCTGTCGCCGCCGAGCAGTGCGTCGAGGCCGCGCCCCAAACCTTTGAGTTTTTTGGTTGCCATAGTTATGTCAGCTAGTTTTGTAATCACATGGTCTTGATGCGCTCGACCATCTCGGCACCGAAGGCGATGTACGCCTGCGCGCCCTTCGAGGACGGATCGAACACCACGCCCGGCATGCCATACGAGGGGGCCTCGGCCAGGCGCACGTTGCGCGGAATGATGGTCTTGAACACCTTGTCGCCGAAGTGCTGCTCGAGCTGGCTCGACACCTGCTGCGACAGCGTCATGCGCGGATCGAACATCACCCGTAGCAGGCCGATGATGCGCAGGTCGGTGTTCAGGTTGGCGTGCACCTTCTTGATCGTGTTGACCAGGTCGGACAGGCCCTCCAGCGCGTAGTACTCGCACTGCATCGGGATGATCACGCCGTGCGCCGCGCACAGGCCATTGAGCGTGAGCAGCGACAGCGCCGGCGGGCAGTCGACCAGGATGAAGTCGTAGTCCTTGTCCACCGCCGCCAGCGCCTCCTTCAGGCGGCGCTCGCGGTTCTCGAGCGCCACCATCTCGACTTCGGCGCCGGCCAGCTCGCGGTTGGCCGGCAGCACGTCGAAGCGCCCCGACTCGGAACGCAGGCGCGCCGTGGGCACATCGAGCTCACCCAGCAGCACCTGGTAGATCGATCCTTCGAGCGAGGCCTTGTTGATGCCCGCGCCCATGGTGGCATTGCCCTGCGGGTCGAGGTCGACCAGCAGCACGCGCTGGTCCAGCTTGGCCAGGCCTGCCGCCAGGTTCACACTGGTGGTGGTCTTGCCGACCCCGCCCTTCTGGTTCGCTACGCAAAAAATCTTCGCCATCTATTCTTGTCCGTGGAAGCCAAGGTGGTATATCGTTCATATCGTACAAACAATTTAAACGGTTTGTACTTTATAAACTATATAAACTGTTTATACGGTTTATTCTGTTTATGCCGATCTCTCGACAAGTATGAGGTGACGCTCCGCGCCCAGCCTTGGAACCTGCAATGGCTGTAAACCGCTTATTTTCCATTCCGCCGGTATGCGCTCCTGCTCTTCCGCCGGCGCCGTGCCTTTCAAGGCGATGAATTTTCCGCCCTCGGCCAGCAGGTGCCCTGACCAGTTCAGGAAATCCGTGAGGTCGGCAAACGCGCGGGAAGTAATCACGTCGAATTTGTCGCTCACTTCGAGTTCCTGCACCTTCATGGTGTGCACGGTGACGTTGGCCAGCTCGAGTTCCGCTTTCACCTGCTTGAGGAAGGCGGTTTTCTTGTGGACCGTGTCGATCATCGACAATTTCATGTCTGGCCTGCAGATGGCCAGCACCACGCCCGGCAATCCGCCCCCTGCCCCGACGTCCAGCACATTGCGGGCGTCCGTAAAGGCCGGCACCGCCGCGAGCGAATCGAGCAGGTGGTGGGTCACCATCTGCATCGGGTCGCGCAGCGAGGTCAGGTTGTAGACGCTGTTCCACTTGTTCATCAGCGCCAGGTAATCGAGCAGCTTGTCCTGCTGTGTTGCCGATACGTCGAGATGCATGTCCTTGATGCCGTCAGCCAGCACCTGCGCCAGGGCGGCGCGATCGAAATATTTCATTCAGCCTGCTCCGCCGGCGCGTTGGTAAAGCCCTTGGCGCCGCGCTTTTTCAGGTGCACCAGCAGCAGCGAGATCGCCGCCGGGGTGACGCCCGAAATGCGCGAAGCCTGGCCCAGGGTTTCCGGACGCTGCTTGTCGAGCTTCTGGCGCACCTCGAAGGACAGGGCCTGGATATCCAGGTAATTCAGGTTTTCCGGCAGCTTCAGGTTCTCGTAGTGGTCGTGACGCTCGACTTCGCGCGCCTGGCGGTCGATGTAGCCGGCGTACTTCAGCTGGATCTCGATCTGCTCCTTCACGGCCGGGTCTTCCACGCCGGGGCCGGCCAGCGCCTGGCCTTCGATCCCGGTCATGCTCATCAGGGTGTCATACTGTACGCCCGGGCGGCGCAGCAGGTCGGCCAGGTTGTACTCGCGTTCGATCGCCTGCCCCACCACACGCTCGGATTCGGCGGCGGCCAGGATGCGCGGGTTGACCCAGGTCGAGCGCAGGCGCTCGAGTTCGCGGGCCACCGATTCGCGCTTGTTCTCGAAGGCGGCCCATTGGGCGTCGCCGACGATGCCGAGCTTGCGGCCGATCTCGGTCAGGCGCATGTCGGCATTGTCCTCGCGCAGCGACAGGCGGTATTCCGCACGGCTGGTGAACATGCGATAAGGCTCGGCCACGCCCTGGGTGGTGAGGTCGTCGACCAGCACGCCGAGGTAGGCTTCCGAGCGGCCCGGCGTCCAGGCATCCTTGCCCTGGGTCTGCAGCGCGGCGTTCAAGCCGGCCAGCAGGCCTTGCGCGGCTGCTTCTTCGTAGCCGGTGGTGCCGTTGATCTGGCCGGCAAAAAACAGACCCTTGATCGCCCTGGTTTCCAGCGATGCCTTCAGGCCGCGCGGATCGTAGTAGTCGTACTCGATCGCATAGCCGGGGCGCAGGATGAAAGCGTTCTCCATGCCGCGCATCGAGCGCACCAGCTCCAGCTGCACGTCGAACGGCAGGCTGGTCGAGATTCCGTTCGGGTAGAACTCATTGGTCGTCAAGCCTTCCGGTTCCAGGAAGATCTGGTGCGACTCTTTCGAGGCGAAGCGGTGGATCTTGTCTTCGATCGACGGGCAGTAGCGCGGGCCCACGCCTTCGATCACGCCGGTGTACATCGGGCTGCGATCCAGGCCGTTGCGGATGATCTCGTGGGTCTTCTCGTTGGTGTGGGTAACCCAGCACGGCACCTGGCGCGGGTGCATGGCGGCGTTGCCCATGACCGAGAACACCGGCACCGGATCGAGGTCGCCCGGCTGTTCCGACAACACCGAGAAATCGATGCTGCGGCCGTCGATGCGCGGCGGCGTGCCGGTTTTCAGGCGGCCTTGCGGCAGCTTGAGTTCCTTCAGGCGGCTCGACAGCGAGACCGCGGGCGGATCGCCGGCGCGGCCGCCCGAGTAGTTCTGCAGGCCGACGTGGATCTTCCCGTCCAGGAAAGTGCCGGCGGTGAGGACCACGGCGCGGGCACGGAACTTCAGTCCGACCTGGGTGACGGCGCCGACCACGCGATCGCCTTCCAGCATCAGGTCTTCCACGGCCTGCTGGAACAGCCACAGGTTCGGCTGGTTTTCCAGGCGCGAGCGGATCGCCTGCTTGTACAGCATGCGGTCGGCCTGGGCGCGGGTGGCGCGCACGGCCGGGCCCTTGGACGAGTTCAGGATGCGGAATTGGATACCCGACTCGTCGGTGGCAATTGCCATGGCGCCGCTGAGGGCGTCGACTTCCTTGACGAGGTGGCCCTTGCCGATGCCGCCAATCGATGGATTGCACGACATGGCGCCGAGGGTTTCGATGTTGTGGGTCAGCAGCAGAGTCTTCTGACCCGTGCGTGCGGACGCAAGTGCGGCCTCGGTACCGGCATGGCCGCCGCCGACGACGATGACGTCGAATTCAGTAGGAAATAGCATGATGGAGAGTGAGGCGAGGAGTCTAATGCGCGATTATAGATTCTTTTTTCTTGCGGAAGCTTTTAGGGGGCTGAAAACGACAGATTTTGTTTCACGTGGAACATTCAGCCGGACCGTCGTCGGAGTGTTTCACGTGGAACAAAAACAAAAAGCCGGGGGCGAACCCGGCTTTGCTGTTTCACGTGGAACAATCACCAACCGATCTTGGTGAAGGCATCGTAAGCGGTTTTCAGGATCAGTCCCGACACGACAACCAGGAACAGCTTGCGGACAAACCCGCTGCCATGTTTCAGCGCCAGCCTGGTGCCGATCAGCGAACCGGCGACCTGGCACGCCGCCATCATCAATCCGAGCTGCCATAGCAGGTGACCGCT
Source organism: Massilia sp. LC238 (assembly GCF_000735635.1). Taxonomy (NCBI): domain Bacteria; kingdom Pseudomonadati; phylum Pseudomonadota; class Betaproteobacteria; order Burkholderiales; family Oxalobacteraceae; genus Massilia; species Massilia sp. LC238. Next base: position 60,878 of record NZ_JNNN01000080.1, read on the forward strand.
GTAGCCGAACCACAGCAGGGCCGAGAAGTTGCAGGCGACGTTGACGATCTTCGCCGCCGCGGACGCGCTCAGGAAATCGAAGCCGAAGAAGCGCACGAACAGGAAGATCAGGAAGCTGCCGGTGCCCGGTCCAAAGAAACCGTCATAGAAGCCGATCGCGGCGCCGATGCCGATGGCCCAGTAGCGCTCTGCGAGTCCGCTGTGCACCGGTGCATGCACCGAACCGAGGTCCTTCTTCTTGAAGGTGTAAACGGCCACCGCCACCAGGATGATCGGCAAGAGCGTACGTACAAAGTCCGCCGGCACTCGCGTCACGGTCCAGGCGCCGGCGAAGGACAGCGCGAAGGCCGCCAGCGCGGCCGGCGCTGCGGTGCTCCACGCCACCCTCACCCGCCGCGCGTAATTCACGGCGGCGGCACTGGTGCCGAAGATGCTAGCGAACTTGTTGGTTCCCAGCAGCGTCGCGGGAACCTCTTTCGGCAGTACGGAGAAAATTGCGGGAATCTGGATCAGGCCGCCGCCGCCGACGACGGCATCGACCAGCCCGGCGGTGAAGGCAGCAACGCCGAGCCAAGCAAAATCAATCATGGGGAAAACGTGGAGGAATGCTGAGGCTGCATTGTACGGCAGTGGAATGAGAATGGATGGGGTAAGCTTGTGCGATAAAAACACAGGAAACACGCCATGACCGCCTTCGCCTTCAGCACCGTCCCCAGCATCCTGTCCGAACCGGGCCTTACGCATCGTCTCGGCGCGATCATCGCGGAGCGCTTCCCGCAGGTCCGCCGCCCCTTCATCGTCAGCGACGCCGGCTTCCTGCGCACCGGCCTGCTCGCGCTGCCGACGCTCAGCCTGGAGCAGGAAAGCATGAGGTCCGCGATCTTCTCCGCCGTGGTCGCAGACCCGCCCGAGGCGGTGGTCCTGGACGCGGTCGACGCGGCACGCCGCCATGAAGCTGACCTCATCCTTGGTTTCGGCGGGGGCAGTTCAATGGATGTGGCCAAGCTCGTTGCGGTCCTGGCCGGCTCGCGGCAGCCAATCGGTGAGATCTATGGCATCGGCAAAGTCAGCGCTCAGCGCTTGCCCCTGGTGCAGGTACCGACCACGGCCGGCACCGGATCGGAGGTGACCAATATCGCCATCGTCACCACCGGCGCCACCACCAAGAGCGGGATCGTCGCACCCCAGCTGTACGCCGACCTCGCCATCCTCGATGCGGCCCTGACCCTGGGGCTGCCGCCGACGGTCACGGCCGCGACCGGCATCGATGCGATGGTGCATGCCATCGAGGCCTACACGAGCAGGCACAAGAAGAATCCGCTATCCGATGCGCTGGCCCGCGAAGCGCTGTCACTGCTGTCGCGAAACCTGCTGCGCGCCTGCGAGCAGGGCAGCGACATCGGCGCGCGGCAGGCCATGCTGCTCGGCGCCTGCCTGGCGGGCCAGGCCTTTTCGAACGCGCCAGTCGCCGCCGTGCATGCGCTGGCTTACCCGATCGGCGGCATTTTCCACGTGCCGCATGGCCTGTCGAATTCGCTCGTCCTGCCGCACATGCTGCGTTTTAACCTGCCTCAGGCGAGCCGGCTGTATGCCGAACTGGCGGGCATCGTTGTGCCCCATGCGAGCGGCAGCGAGGAAGCCCGGGCCGAAGCGCTCATTGTTGCGACGCAACAAATGGCCAAGATGACGGGGATCGAAACGAGCTTGCACCAGGTCGGCATCACGGAAGCCGACCTCGAGCGTCTGGCCGACGAGGCCATGCTGCAAACCAGACTGCTCGGCAACAACCCACGGGAAGTCACGCGCGCCGATGCGCGTGCCATCTACGCCGCTGCTTTATGAAGTCCGCAGGAAGTCGAGCAGCAGGGCGTTGAGGCGCTCCGTCGCCGACAGCTGCATCCAGTGCCCCGCCCCGCTCAGGCGCTCGTAGCGGAAGCCCGCGCGGCAGTGGTGAACCGAATCCAGCATCTGTTTCTCCCCCAGCGCCGGGTCGCGGTCGCTCCAGACGCCCATCACCGGCACTTCGACCGGACGCCAGTGGTGCGGGCGGCCCAGCTTGAGGTTGGCGCGGTAGTAGTTCAGCGCCGCCGTCAGGCGCCCTTCCGGCTCCAGCGCGGCCCGCCAGATCGCCACCTGTTCCGGACGGCGCGTCATCTGGCGCAGGAAGAACCAGTCGTTGGCGCGGATCGCGTGTTCGGCCACCACCGGCATCAGGAAACCCAGGATGTACCAGAAGCGCATCTGCTGGGTGACGCCGGCATTGGCGATCGCCGCCGGGTGTCCGGTGGACAGGGCGACGAAACGCTCGAAGCGCTGCGGCGCATTCATGCACAGCTGCCAGCCGACCAGCCCGCCCCAGTCGTGGCCCACGAGCGAGGCCTTGTCCAGGCCGAGCTGGTCCATCAGTCCGAGGATGTCGGCGCACAGGAATTCGATGGCGTAGGCGCCGGTAGCGGGCGGTGCGTCGGTCTTGCCGTAGCCGCGCATGTCGGGCGCGATGACCCGGAAACCCCTGGCCGCCAGCGCCGGGACCTGGAGCCGCCAGATCGCATGGGTGTCCGGAAAGCCGTGCATCAGGATCACGGCCGGGCCTTCGCCCGCACTGACGTAATGCATGCGCAGGCCGTGTACGTCGACGTAATGGGATTCCAGGTTCATGTCCGCTCCGCGTGCAATGGGCAGCCGCCCTTCCCTACGTGGCGACCTTGCGGCCACGCTCGAGCAGCGCACCTAGTTCCCCAACAATACCACGACGGAACAATAGAACACAGACAATGAAGATCAGGCCCGTCACCATCCCCACCGACTCGCCGAGCGTCCCGAACCAGGCCACGCCCGACTGTTCCGCCAGCCAGCTGCCGACGTCCCCCAGCTTGTTCTCCAGCGCGATGACGAGGAAGGCGCCGAGGATGGGCCCGGTCAGCGTTCCCATGCCGCCCACGAGCGTCATCAGGACCACCAGCCCCGACATGGTCCAGTGCACGTCGGTCAGCGTCTCGAAGCCCAGCACCACCGTCTTGGTGGCGCCCGCAAGCCCTGCCAGGCTTGCCGAGAGCACGAAGGCCAGCAGCTTGTAGCGGTCCACCTCGTAGCCCAGCGACACGGCGCGCGCCTCGTTTTCCTTGATCGCCTTGAGTACCTGCCCGAAGGGCGACCGGACGATACGAACGATGAGCAGGAAGCCGGCCACGGCGATCGCCAGCACCAGGTAGTACATCGCCAGGTCGTTCGACAGGTCCAGCAGGCCGAACAAGCGCCCGCGCGGCACGCCCTGCAACCCATCTTCGCCGTGGGTAAAGGGGGAACGCAGCGCCGCGAAATAGACCATCTGGGCCAGCGCCAGCGTGATCATCGAAAAGTAAATGCCCTGCCGGCGGATCGCCAGCGCGCCGATCACCAGGCCCAGCAGGCCCGAGGCCGCCACGCCCAGCACGATGCCGAGCTCGGTCGGCAGCCCCACGACCGCCAGCAGGTGCCCGGTCACATAGCCTGCGCTGCCGAAAAAAGCGGCATGGCCGAAGGACAGCAATCCGGTAAAACCGATCAGGAGATTGAAGGCGCAGGCGAACAGGGCGAAGCACAGCAGCTTCATCAGGAACACCGGATAGGCCAGGAAGGGCGCCGCCAGGAACAGCGCCAGCGCGAGGAGGTAAGCGATCTTCTTGTTCATCTCATCGTTCCTTGCCAAACAGTCCGGCCGGACGCAGCAGCAGGACGATCACCATCACGACGAACACCACCACTTCCGAGCCCTCCGGGTAGAACACGCGGGTCAGGCCTTCGATCACGCCGAGGACCAGGCCGGTCAGGATCGCGCCGAGGATCGAGCCCATGCCGCCGATGACGACCACCGCGAACACGACGATGATCAGGTTCGAGCCCATCAGCGGCGTGACGTTGATGACCGGCGCCGCCAGCACGCCCGCGAAGCCGGCCAGCGCCACGCCGAAGCCATAGGTGAGCGTGACCATCAGCGGCACGTTGATGCCGAAGGCTTCGACCAGCTTCGGGTTCTCGGTACCGGCGCGCAGGTAGGCCCCCAGGCGGGTCTTTTCGATCACGAACCAGGTGGACAGGCAGACGAACAGCGAGGCGGCGACCACCCAGGCGCGGTAGTTCGGCAGGATCATGAAGCCGAGGTCGGTGGCCCCGGCCAGTTGTTCCGGCACCTCCAGGGTCTGGCCCGAGACCCCGAAGAAGGAGCGGAACACGCCTTCCAGCAGCAGCGTGATGCCGAAGGTCAGCAGCAGGCCGTAGAGGTGGTCGAGCCGGTACAGCCAGCGCAGCATCGTGCGCTCGACCAGGATGCCGAACAGGCCGACCAGCAGCGGGGCGACCAGCAGCATCACCCAGTAGTTCAGGCCGAAACTGGTGACGCCGATGTAGGCGGCGAAGGCGCCCATCATGTACAGCGCGCCATGCGAGAAGTTGATGACGTTCAGCAGGCCGAAGATGACCGCCAGGCCCAGCGAGAGCATGGCGTAGAAGGAGCCGTTGACCAGGCCGAGCAGGAGCTGGCTCAGCAGGGCTTGGTGGGGGATGCCGAAGATGTCCATGTTTCGCTTTGTTCTAACGGGACATGTGACGACGCTTTACGTCAGTCCCGCGGCTACAAAACGTCGTTCCGGCGAAGGCCGGAACCCAATTTCGCAGCGCTGCCGGTACGCATGAAAAAATTGGAGCGAACAATGCCAGTGGCATTGTTCGCGCCTGCGCCGGGATGACGGTTTTTCGGCTAACGCAAAGAATTGCGTTAGCAAAATCTTGAACGTCTACTTCCACAGCGCGCACTTGGTCTCGGCCTTCTTCGTATAAGCCTGGTCCCCCGGAATGGTGGCCACCACCTTGTAGTAGTCCCACGCGCCCTTCGATTCCTGCGGCGTCTTCACCTGCATCAGGTACATGTCGTGCACCATGCGCCCATCCGGACGGATCGTGCCGTTCCTGGCAAACATGTCGTTGATCGGCGTGGTCTTCAGGTGCGCCATCACCTTCTCGGCATTGTCGGTACCCAGGGCTTTCACCGCATTCAAGTACTGCATGGTGGCCGAGTAGTCGCCGGCCTGCAGCATCGAGGGCTGCTTCTTCATCCTGGCAAAATAGCGCTTGGCCCAGGCGCGGGACTCCGGAGTGCGGTCCCAGTACCAGCCGTCGGTCAGGTACATGGCCTGCGTCGTGTTCAGGCCCAGGGTGTGCACGTCGTTGATGAACACCAGCAGGCCGGCCACCTTCATCTTCTTCGTCAGGCCGAACTCGTTGGCCGCCTTTACCGCATTGATCAGGTCACCGCCGGCATTGGCCATGCCCAGCACCTGCGCCCTGGAAGCCTGCGCCTGCAGCAGGAAGGACGAGAAATCCGAGGCCGACAGCGGGTGCTTGACGCTGCCCACCACGGTGCCGCCGCCTGCCTTGACGACGTCGGCCGTGTCCTTCTCGAGCGACTGGCCGAAGGCGTAGTCGGCGGTCAGGAAGTACCAGGACTTGCCGCCCTGCTTGAGCATGGCCGCGCCGGTGCCGCGCGCCAGCGCCACGGTGTCGTAGGCGTAGTGGACGGTGTAGGGCGTGCATTGTTCGTTGGTCAGCTGCGCGGTGCCGGAACCGATCGCGATGAACACCTTTTTCTTTTCCGCGGCCACCTTGGCCATCGCCAGGCTGGCGCCGGAATTGGTGCCGCCGATGAGCAGGTCGACGCCCTGCTGGTCGAACCATTCGCGCGCCTTGGAGGCGGCGATGTCCGGCTTGTTCTGGTGGTCCGCCACCACCAGCTGGATCTTCTTGCCGTTGATGGCACCTTTCACGTCGGCGATCGCCATGCGGATCGCTTCCGCCCCGCCGTTGCCGTCGACGTCCGAATACACGCCGGACAGGTCGGTGATGAAGCCGATCTTGACGACATCGCCCGAGATCTGGGCCTGGGCGGACATGGTGACAAAAGTGGCAGCGAGGGCAAGGGCGGTGCGTTTCATGTTGTCTCCGTTTGGTGTGTGCGGGTTATTCACATGTTCAGACGCCGAGCAGCTCTGTCAGCAGCGGCATCCGGTTGTCTAGTTCTGCGGCGCCGAAGGTCTCGACCACCTGGCCGTGCTCGACCACGTAGAAGCGGTCCGCGAGCGGCGCGGCGAAACGAAAATTCTGTTCGACCATGACGATCGTGTAGCCCTTCTCTTTCAGGGTCCTGATGGTGCGCGCCAGGCTCTGCACGATGACCGGCGCCAGCCCTTCGGAGATCTCGTCGAGCAGCAGCAGGCGCGCGCCGGTGCGCAGGATGCGGGCGACCGCCAGCATCTGCTGCTCGCCGCCCGACAGGCGCGTGCCCTGGCTATGGCGACGCTCGTACAGGTTGGGGAACATCGCGTAGATGTCGTCGACGCCCAATCCCGGCCCTGCCCCTTTCAGTTGCGGCGGCAGCAGCAGGTTTTCTTCCGCCGACAGCGAGGAAAAAATGCCGCGCTCCTCCGGGCAGTAGCCGATGCCGAGATGGGCGATAAGGTAGGTAGGCAGGCCGATCGACTCGACGCCGTTCACCCGGATCGCACCGCTGCGCCGGCCGGTCAAGCCCATGATGGCGCGCAGCAGCGTGGTGCGCCCGGCGCCGTTACGGCCCAACAGGGTCACCACTTCGCCCTGCGCCACGTCGAGGCTGATCCCATGCAGGATGTGCGATTCGCCGTACCAGGCGTGCAGGTCGCGGATCTCGAGGGCGGCGCTCAATGCTGCGCTCCCATGTAGGCTTCCACGACCAGCGGGTTACGCGACACCTCGGCATAGCTGCCTTCGGCCAGCACGGCGCCACGCTGCAGGACCGAGATGCGGTCGCAGATGCCGGCCGCCACGTTCATGTTGTGCTCGACCATCAGGATGGTGCGGCCCGCCGCCACCTTCTTGATCAGCTCGGTCACCCTGTGGACATCTTCGTGGCCCATGCCCTGGGTCGGCTCGTCCAGCAGCATCAGTTCCGGCTCCATGGCCAGCGTGGTGGCGATTTCCAGGGCGCGCTTGCGGCCGTATGGCAGGTCGGCGGTCATGCTGTCGGCAAAACTGTCCAGGCCGACTTCGGCCAGCAGACCGAGTGCGCGCTCGTTCAAGCGATCCAGCGAGCGGCTGCTGCGCCAGAAGTGAAAGCTGGTGCCGAGCTGGCGCTGCAGGCCGATGCGCACGTTCTCGAGCACCGTCATATGCGGAAAGACCGCGGAAATCTGGAAGGAACGGATGATGCCCATGCGCGCGATCCGGGCGGGCCGGGCGCCCGTGATGTCGCGCCCGTTGAAGAGGATCTGGCCGGACGTCGGCGCCAGGAAACGGGTGAGCAGGTTGAAGCAGGTGGTCTTGCCGGCCCCGTTCGGGCCGATCAGCGCGTGGATGTGGCCGCGTTCGACCTGGAGGCTGACCTCGCTGACTGCCGTGAATCCCTTGAACACCTTGGTGAGCTTGTTCGTCTCCAGGATGACATCCGCCATTGGGTCTCCGACACGCGATGCTGCAGATTGATAAAACTGCGAACAGAATTGCGAGGACTACTTGCCTGATGATACATACAAGCCCTGGCGCTCACAATACGGCCGGGCTGGCGTGCGGAGGTGAGATGCGCCATATCAGCGCAAGCCGGGTGTGCGTTTTTGCACGAGCCTGCTTCAAGCCTGGTCGCCGAGGATGTCCTGGGCGGCCTTTTCCGCAATCATGATGGTCGGGGAATTGGTGTTCCCGGAGGTGATGAAAGGCATGATCGAGGCATCGACGACGCGCAGTTTCCCCACGCCGCGCACCCGCAGGCGGCTGTCGACCACGGCCAGCGGATCGTTCTCCTTGCCCATGCGGCAGGTGCCGACCGGATGGAAAATCGTGGTGCCGACCAGCCCTGCCGCGTGCGCCAGTTCCTCCTCGCTCTGGTATTGCGGGCCGGGCATGAACTCTTCGGGGCGGTATTTCGCCAGGGCCGGCGCAGCCACGATGCGGCGCGTCAGCGCCAGCGCCGCGGCGGCGGTTGTGCGGTCGGCCTCGGTACTCAGGTAGTTCGGCGTGATCCTGGGCGGCGCGTAGCTGTCGCCGGAAGCGATGCGGACATGCCCGCGTGAAGTGGGCTGCAGGTTGCACACGCTGGCTGTAAAGGCCGGGAAGCGGTGCAGCGGATCGCCGAACTTGTCCAGCGACAGGGGCTGGACGTGGTACTGCAGATTCGGCGCCGCCAGGTCCGGCGACGACCTGGCGAAGGCGCCCAGTTGCGAGGGCGCCATCGACATCGGCCCGCTTCGAAAGAACGCATACTCCAGTCCAATGAGCGTCTTGCCGAACCAGTTGGTGGCGCGCGTGTTCAGGGTGCTCACGCCCTGGACCTTGAAGATCATGCTCAGCTGCAGGTGGTCCTGCAGGTTGGCGCCGACGCCTGGCAGGTCCGCCACCGGCGCGATGCCGTGGCGCTGGAGTTCCTCCGCTGCCCCGATGCCGGACAGCTGCAGGATCTGCGGCGAACCCACCGCCCCCGCCGCCAGCAGGGTTTCGCGGTGTGCCGTCGCCGTGTAGGCTTGTCCAGCGCCGGTGAACTGGACGCCGGTGCAGACCTTGCCCTGCGCCGTGTCTTCGCACAGCAGGCGCTCGACGTGGCAGCCGGTCATGATGGTCAGGTTGGGCCGTTTCGCCGCCGGTTTCAGGAAGGCTTTCGCCGTATTCAGGCGGATACCGCGCCGCTGGTTGACCTCGAAATAGGCCGAACCTTCGCCGCGGCCGGCGTTCAGATCATCGATCTTCGGAATGCCGGTTTCGGCTGCCGCTTCACGAAACGCGTCGAGGATCTGCCATGACAGCCGCTGCTTTTCGACACGCCATTCGCCGCCGGCGCCATGCAGTTCGCTCGCCCCCAGGTAGTGGTCTTCGCTGCGCTTGAACAGCGGCAGCACGCTCTTCCAGCGCCAGGAATCGTCGCCGGTCACGTCGCCCCAGCGCGCGTAATCCGCCGGCTGGCCGCGCATGTAGATCATGCCGTTGATCGATGAACTGCCGCCCAGCACCTTGCCCCGCGGGTAGATCAGCGCCCGTCCGTGCAGGCCGGGATCGGCCTCGGTGCGCAGCAGCCAGTCCGTGCGCGGATTGCCGATGCAATGCAGGTAGCCGACCGGGATGTGGATCCACATGTAATCGTCACGGCCGCCCGCCTCCACCAGCAGGACCTCGATCCTCGGGTTACGGCTCAGCCGGTTGGCCAGCACACAGCCGGACGTGCCGCCGCCGACGATGATGTAGTCGTACTCGCCGGCCGATTCCAAGGCTAGCGTTCCCGCACGCCGCTGCCATTGCCGCACTCGCCACGCTCCTCATGGCGGAGCGAACGCGAACCGCCGCACTTCGGCTCACGTGGCAAGGGCTTACGGGACAGCGCGTCGAGATCCACCAAGGCCTCCGTTCGTCATTCGTTGAGGCAAGCTTACCAGATCGTAAACGGAAGTCTAGGGCCCCCTGTGGATAAGCCTCTTGATATCCACAGGCCTGATTTGTGCAGAACCGGAGTGTCTAGGGGGTGGTCAAAAACTTGTCCAGTTTTCAGGCAGCCTTCGCGCGCGATTGATGCACTGCCTTATGCGCTCGCTAAACCAATGATTTTCCGGGCGTTAACCGTGTTGTCCACAAGCTGGGACCGTCGTTAACCACTACTACTACCGTTGTATACAAACTTTGGTTGTAAACCTGTAGAAATTTTTTCGAAATTTTTTTAGCCTGCATCGCCGTCTGCCGACAACCCCGAAACACAGTGACGGACATAGGCTCATGCCAGCTGAAGTCCTGAATGCAAAATCTGGTCGCAAGCTTCAACTGCGAACCTCGTTCAGCGCGAGACCACATCCCGGAAGCCACCTGCCGATCCTGCTGGCAGGTTCACGCGCATCGGCAGCCCGAAAACGCCCCAGACCACCTGGTTCGCCCTTCTGGCCTGCAAAATCCCCGATTTTTGAACTCATCTGTGGAAAACAGCTGGGATATCCACAGGATCGAATGTGCAGAACAGCCACTTAAGCCGGTCAGCCAACATTCTGTCCAAGTTTCCTCCAGTTCAAAAACAAGCCTTGTACAGCAGGTTAACGCGACCGTAAACCATTGACGTTGTGGAGAAAACCCTTGTTATCCACAATGGATTGCGCGTTTACTATTACTACCAGTTTGTATACAAACTTGTTTACTACAACAACAAAACCAGCAGCGCGAATCCAGCCGCGACAGCGCCGAGCCTGGAAACCTGTCGACAACCAGCACGGTTTGCCATTCGCTGGCCAACACCATCAGCCAGGATCGGTCCTGCACCACCGCTTGCTGCAAATTGCCTGCCAAACCGCTTCTCAAAGCAATGTTGACGACGCGACTGTGGAAAAGTCGATGTATATCCACAGGATCGGATGTGCAGAACGCTGCAATTCCTGCTTCGCCCAAAAACTGTCCACGTTTCGTTCAAACTCCACACAGCCTTTGTTCAGCCGGTAAACGCGTCTGCAAGTCATTGATGCTGTGGAGTAAACCTGAGTTATCAACAGAAGAGGCCGCGTTTACTATCTACTACCAGTTTGTATACAAACTTTAGTTAACTAATACCGTGAAGTGCTGCGCGCCCGGAAAAGCCGGTAAAACCAGGTTTTCACTGGCCTCTAGCTCGTAAGACAAGCAAAATGGACACTCAAGCGTAAGAATTGGCAGCCTCATGAGCTCGATCAAACCGTGTACAAGCCCTGAACAAGCCGGCTGGCTGCAGCTGCGCATGGCCTTATGGCCTGCGGATCGCGCTGTACACCTGCAGGAAATGCAGGAACTGTGTGCACAACCCGACCGTTATGCACAGTTCGTCGCGTATTCCAGCCTTGGAGAGCCCCAGGGACTGGTCGAAGTGGCGCTGCGCAGCGATTACGTGAACGGCACCGACTCGTCTCCTGTCGGCTTCCTGGAAGGCTTGTACGTCGCCCCAGGCTTCCGCCAGCAGGGCATCGCTGCCATGCTGGTGAACATTGCGCAGCGATGGGTCAAGGAACAGGGCTGCACCGAGATGGCGTCCGATGCCCTGCTCGACAATACGAGCAGCCATGCCATGCACCGTGCGCTTGGATTCGAGGAAACCGAGCGGGTGGTCTACTTCCGCAAGCTGCTTTCATAACAAAAACGCAATAAAAACAAGGAAAAACATGCGACTGGGGATCATCAGCGCGCTGTACGAAGAACAGCAGGGCCTCGTAGAAGCCATGCAAGGGCCCGCCAAGCTCATCCATGGCATGCGTGATTACTGGGCAGGGACGCTGTGGGAAATCGACGCTGTGTGCGTTCTATCGCGAATTGGCAAGGTTGCGGCTGCGATGACTGCCACAAGCCTTGTGGAAAAGTTCGGAGTTACCCACATCCTCTTTACCGGCGTGGCCGGCGCCGGGGACAAAACGGTGCAAGTCGGCGATATCGTGGTCGCGGAAGCCCTGGTCCAGCACGACATGGATGCGAGCCCGCTGTTTCCCCGTTTCGAGGTGCCGCTCACCGGCCTGACGCACTTCCAGCCGGACCTGCAGCTGTCGCTGCGCCTGTCGCGCGCCGCCCATGACTTCCTCGAGCAGGATCTGAACAGCGCGATCAGTGAGGGCGAGCGGCGGGAATTTCGCCTGGCGCAGCCGCGCGTGCACCGCGGCCTGGTGGCGAGCGGCGACCAGTTCATGAGCGAGCGCCTGCGCCTGAATGCGCTCAACGAGGCCCTTCCCGGCCTGGTGGCGGTCGAAATGGAAGGCGCCGCGGTGGCGCAGGTGTGCTACGAGCTGGGCGTGCCCTGCGCCGTGATACGCACCGTGTCCGACAACGCCAATGAAAACGCGGCCACCGATTTCATGCGATTCGTGAAATCGGTGGCCGCGCAGTACGCTTTCCATATCACCCGGCGGGTATGCCGGGACCTGGCGAGCAGGCCGCTCTAGCCCAGCAGCGATTCGGCCGGCACGTAGTCGTATTGCAGGTCCCGGGCCACGGCTTCGTAGGTGACCTTGCCCTGGCAGACATTCAGGCCGTTGCGCAGGTGGACGTCGTTCGACAGGGCCTGGCGCCAGCCCTTGGTGGCCAGCGCCACGGCGTGGCCGATGGTCGCGTTGTTGAGCGCGAAGGTGGAGGTGCGCGCCACCGCGCCCGGCATGTTCGCCACGCAGTAGTGGATCACGCCGTCGACGACAAAGGTCGGGTCGGCATGGGTGGTCGGGTGCGAGGTCTCGAAGCAGCCGCCCTGGTCGATCGCCACGTCCACTACCACCGCGCCCTTCTTCATGCGCGCGATCATGTCGCGGGTGACCAGCTTGGGCGCTGCGGCGCCCGGCACCAGCACGCCGCCGATCACCAGGTCGGCGTCCAGCACCGCTTCCTCGATCGCATGCGCGTTGGAATAGAGCGTGGAAATGCGGTTGCCGTAGACTAGGTCCAGCTGGCGCAGGCGGTCGACGTTCTTGTCGAGCACCGTCACGCGCGCGCCGGTGCCGACCGCCATCTGCAGCGCATTGGTGCCGACCACGCCGGCGCCGATGATCACCACGTGGCCTGCCGCCACACCCGGCACGCCGCCCAGCAGCAGGCCCATGCCGCCCCTGGATTTCTCCAGGTGCGTGGCGCCGGCCTGGATCGCCATGCGGCCGGCCACTTCGCTCATCGGCGCCAGCAGCGGCAGGCCGCCGCCCGGGCCGGTGATGGTTTCATAGGCGATGCAGACCGCGCCGGATTTCACCAGGGCGGCGGTCTGTTCGGGATCCGGCGCCAAGTGCAGGTAGGTGTAGAGGACCTGCCCTTCGCGCAGCATCGCGCACTCGAGAGGCTGCGGCTCCTTGACCTTGACGATCATGTCGGCACGCGCGAAGACTTCGCCGGCGCTGGCCACCATGCTGGCGCCGGCCGCCATGTACTGCTCGTCCGAAAGCCCGATCTGCTCGCCGGCGCCCTGCTGCACGATGACGCCGATGCCGCGTGACGTCAGCTCGCGCACCGAGGGTGGGGTCATCCCGACACGGTACTCGTGATTCTTGATTTCCTTTGGTACGCCAACAAGCATGTCTGCCTCCAAGATTTATAAGAATGTGAAGCTACGGCTACTACGCTACTCCTGCTGCAAAAAAAAGGGAGCTTGCGCTCCCTTGATGATTACACTCCCAGCGTCATCAGGCTTGCGTTGCCGCCAGCCGCGGTGGTGTTGACGCACACCGCCCTTTCCGCCACCAGCCGCCACAGGGCGACCGGCTCGCTGGCGCCCGTGTCGACAATGCCGACGATGGCCCCGGGCCGCGCCGCCAGCTTGCTGCGCAGCGAACCGACCAGGCCCGCTTCCAGCAGCGCGATCTGGAACTCGCTGGCGTCGATTTCATCGTCTCCGATGAAGCGCACGCGCTCCTTGACCAGGGCCGGCAGATTGGTCGGGATCAAATCCGGCGCGGCCAGCACCAGCGCGCGGTTGCCGTTGGCGAGGCTGGCCGCCAGCTGGTTGAGCAGGCCGGCAGCCGTCTTCGGCGCGCACAGCACGGTGCCGCGCGGCGTGAAGGCCAGGGTATTGCGCTCGCCGGTCGGACCCGGCAGGGCGATCTCGACACCGTTGAGCGCAGTGCGGCCGTAGCCTTGCGCCAGCGTTGCGACATCCGCATGGCCGTTGTTGCGCAGCCAGCCGAGCAAGGCATCCAGGCCCGCATCGAAGACACGGCTGTGTTCCATGAGCGGCGCCACCCGGCGTTGCAGGCGCTTCAGGTAGAGCGGACCGCCGGCCTTCGGACCGGTGCCCGATTTGCCTTCGCCGCCGAAGGGCTGCACGCCCACGACCGCGCCGACGATGTTGCGGTTCACGTAGATGTTGCCGACATGGGCGCGTGAGACGATGAAGTCGATGGTCTCGTCGATGCGCGAATGCACGCCCAGGGTCAGGCCGTAGCCGGTGGCGTTGATGGTGTCGACCACCTTCGGCAGGTCGGCACGGCGGTAGCGCACGATGTGCAGCACCGGGCCGAAGACTTCATGCTTGAGTTCGGCCATCGAGCCGATTTCCAGCACGGTCGGGGGCACGAAAGTGCCGGCATTGTTCACGCTGTCCGGCAGCTCGAGCGCGAAATGGCTGCGCGCGGTGGCGCGCATGCGTTCGATGTGGGCCAGCAGGTTGCGCTGGGCTTCGCTGTCGATCACCGGGCCGATGTCGGTGGCCAGGCGGTCCGGCGAGCCGACGCGCAGTTCCAGCATCGCGCCCTTGAGCATGGTGACGGTCTTGTCGGCGATGTCTTCCTGCAGGAACAGCACGCGCAGCGCCGAGCAGCGCTGGCCGGCCGAGTCGAAGGCCGAGGACAGCACGTCCTGCACCACCTGCTCCGGCAGCGCCGAGGAATCCACGATCAGCGCATTCTGGCCACCGGTTTCGGCCACCAGCGGAATATCGATGCCTTCCTGTTCGGCGCGCTTGGCGAGGGTACGGTTGATCAGCTGCGCCACTTCGGTGGAGCCGGTGAAGATCACGCCTTTCACACGCGAGTCCGAGGTCAGGGCGGCGCCGACCACTTCGCCGCGACCCGGCAGCAGCTGCAGCGCGGCGCGCGGGCAGCCGGCTTCCAGGAACAGCTCGACCGCGCGGTGCGCGATCAGCGGGGTCTGCTCGGCCGGCTTGGCCAGCACCACGTTGCCGGCCGCCAGCGCGGCGGCCACCTGGCCGGTGAAGATCGCCAGCGGGAAGTTCCATGGGCTGATGCACGTCACGGGACCGAGCGCACCTTCCGCTTTCGATGCGCGGATCTCGACCGCGTAATAGCGCAGGAAGTCGACCGCTTCGCGCAGTTCGGCGATCGCGTTCGGCAGCGATTTACCAGCTTCGCGCACGGCCAGCGCCATCAGTTCGGTGCCGTTCTGTTCGAACAGGTCGGCAGTACGCTCGAGGATCGCGGCACGGGTCTCGACACCTGTCGCTTCCCATTCGCCGGCGAAGGCGGCAGCCGCGGCCAGCGCGGTGTCGACATCGGCGCGCGTGGCTTCCTGCACCTGGCCGACGACGTCGCTCGACATGGCCGGGTTGACGACCTTGGCGGTGTCACTCGCTTCCACCGGGCCGGCGATCAGCGGCATCGCGTTGTGCTGGCGCTGCTTGGCCAGGCCTTCTGCGGTCGTGCTCAAGATGTGTTCGTTGACCAGGTCCAGGCCGCTCGAGTTCTTGCGCTCGGCGCCGAACAGCTGCAGCGGCAGGGCGATGGCCGGGTGCGGCTTGCCGCCGGCGGCGCGCGCCTGCTCGAAGGGATCGGCCAGCAGGGTGTCGATGGCCACCTTCTCGTCCACGATCTGGTTCACGAAGGACGAGTTGGCGCCGTTTTCCAGCAGGCGGCGCACCAGATAGGCCAGCAGGGTTTCGTGCGAGCCGACCGGCGCATAGATGCGGCAGGCCTTGTCCAGCTTGTCCGAGCCGACGACCTGGTCGTACAGGGTCTCGCCCATGCCGTGCAGGCACTGGAATTCGTAGTTCTTGACACCGTCGGCCTTGGCCCAGGTGTAGATCACCGACAGCGAGTGCGCATTGTGGGTGGCGAACTGCGGGTAGATGATGTCGCTCGCCGCCAGCAGCTTGCGCGCGCAGGTCAGGTAGGAGACGTCGGTATACACCTTGCGGGTGTAGACCGGATAGCCCGGCATGCCGTCGACCTGGGCGCGCTTGATCTCGGCGTCCCAATAGGCGCCCTTCACCAGGCGCACCATGAACTTGCGGCCGCTGCGCTTGGCCAGGTCGACCACGAAGTCGATCACGAAGGGGCAGCGCTTCTGGTAGGCCTGCACCACCAGGCCGATGCCCTCGAAGCCGGCCAGTTCAGGGTCGAAAGCGAGCGACTCGAGCATGTCGAGCGAGATCTCGAGGCGGTCGGCTTCTTCCGCGTCGATGTTGATGCCGATGTTGTACCCCTTGGCCAGCAAGACCAGGCTGCGCACGCGCGGCAGCAGCTCGCCCATCACGCGCGCGTACTGCGCGCGGCTGTAGCGTGGGTGCAGGGCCGACAGCTTGATCGAGATGCCCGGGCCGTCCTTGATGCCGCGGCCGTTCGAGGCCTTGCCGATCGCGTGGATCGCGCTCTCGTAGGAGGCATAGTAGTTCCTGGCGTCCGCTTCGGTGAGTGCGGCTTCGCCCAGCATGTCGTAGGAATAGCGGTAGCCGCGCGTTTCGTTCTCGCGGCTGTTCTTGAGGGCTTCCTCGATGGTCTGGCCGGTGACGAACTGGTTGCCCAGCATGCGCATGGCCATGTCGACGCCCTTGCGGATCAGGGGTTCGCCGCCCTTGGCGATCAGGCGGGTAAGCGCCGATCCCAGGTTCTTCTCGCTATTGGTCGAGACCAGCTTACCGGTGATGAGCAGGCCCCAGGTGGCCGCGTTCACGAACAGCGAAGGCGATTCGCCCAGGTGCTTCTTCCAGTCGCCGCGGCTGATCTTGTCGGCGATGAGGCGGTCGGCGGTTTCGCTGTCCGGGATGCGCAGCAGCGCCTCGGCCAGGCACATCAGCGCCACGCCTTCTTCCGACGACAGCGAGAACTCGTGCATCAGCGCGTCCACACCCGAGGAACGGGTGCGCTTCTCGCGCACGCTCGAGACCAGGCGGTGCGCCAGCATGTAGGCGTCGGCGTTGGCGCTTGCCCCCTGGGCCAGCAGCCACTGCACCGCCTCGGTTTCATCGCGGCGGTAGGCGGCGGTGATGGCGTCGCGCAGCGGGGTCTGGTCCTGCTTGACCTCGCGTTGGAGTGCATCGAAGGGAACGAAAGCGGAGGCCAGGGCGGCGTCAATGTGCATGGTGAGTCTTCTAAAAAGGAATCAAACGTAGGCTCGGCGCAGCAAAAAACGCCGCACCGCGAGAATGGCGGCCGGCGTACTGCGCAATACTTTGGAATGATTCGATTGTAGAAGGAAATCTTCTGGATTAATTCTGTTTTTACGACAGACTAGCAAAAGATAGTTTTTGGTGCGACAATCTGACCGAATAATATTTACATGGCTGGAGAGAGACCATGCTCGACAAGATCAGTAAGAAAATTCTGGCGGAACTCCAGAACGACGGGCGAATCAGCAACGTCGAGCTGGCGGCGCGTGTCAACCTGTCTCCTGCCGCCTGCCTGGAGCGTGTGCGCAAGCTGCACGAGTCCGGCTACATCATGGGCTACACCGCCCAGCTCAACCCGCAACTGCTGGATGTGTCGCTGCTGGTGTTCATCGAAGTGGTGCTTGATCGTACCACTCCCGAGGTGTTCGATGCATTCAAACAGAGCGTCCAGATGATTCCGGAAGTGCTGGAATGCCACATGGTGGCGGGCGGCTTCGACTACCTGGTCAAGGCGCGCGTCAAGGACATGGCGGCCTACCGGGAATTCCTCGGCAAGACCTTGCTGCAGAAGGGTGTGCGCGAGACGCACACCTATGCGGTGATGGAAGAGGTCAAGAACACGACCAAGCTGCCGATTCGCTGAACATGCGTTGGCCGGCACCGCCGGCCAACGCCGCTTACACGACCTTGCGCGCGCCGGTCTTGGGCGCCGCGCTCTCCGCCATACTTTCCAGGTTCTTGCGCAGCCAGCGGTGCGCCGGGCTGCGGCCGTCGCGCTCGTGCCAGAGCATGTCCAGGTGCACGGCCGGCAGCTGGAAGGGCAGTTCGCGCCAGACCAGCGCATCGGTCATGCCGGTCGAGACCATCAGGTGCTTCGGCAGCACCGTGATCAGGTCCGAGTTCGCCACTACCCGCCCCGCCGTGAAGAACTGGTTCACCGTCAGCAGGATGCGGCGCTCGCGGCCGATCTGGGCCAGCGCTTCGTCGACCAGGCCGTGCGCCCGCCCTGAGAAACTCACCAACAGGTGGTTGGCCTTGCAATAGGTGTCGAGGTCCAGCTTTTCCTTGGCCAGCGGGTGGTCCTTGCGCATCACGCACACGTAGACGCCCGAATACAGGCGCTCATGGCGGATCGGCGAACCCGTCTCGTACGACAGCTGGGCCGCCACGCCCGGGAAGAAGCCCACCGCCAGGTCGATGTCGCCGCGCAGCAGCATCGGCCGCGGTTCGCGCGTGGTCAGCGGCACCATGCGGATGTTCACGCCCGGCGCTTCGCGCTCGATCGAACGCATCAGCGAGGGCAGCCACAGGGCGGCGGTCGCGTCGGCCATCGCCATCCGGAAGGTCGCCTGGGCCTTCGACACGTCGAAGGTTTCCGGCATCACGGCCGCTTCCAGCGCGGCCAGCGCCTGGCGTACCGCCGGCCACAGCGCTTCCGCACGCGGCGTCGGCTTGACGCCGTAGGCGGTACGGATCAGGAGTTCGTCCCCGAGGCTTTCGCGCAGCCGCTTGATCGCGTTCGAGACCGCCGGCTGGGTCATGGCGAGGTGCCCGGCGGCGCGGGTGAGGTTTTGCTCGGTCATCACTGCGTCGAAGACGCGCAGCAGGTTCAGGTCAAGCGTCAGAAAGCTCATGGGAACTGGTTGATGGCAATACGGAAGGTGTTCCCAGTGTACCTCAAGTATTCACAGAATGCATAAGCGTCATCAGTGAACAGAATTAGATTTATATGTTGCATCGCACTATATTGTGCGCAACTGAACAATTTACACATCATGTCCGCCTCGTTGACCCTCATCCAGACCGCCGTTGCCGCCGTTCCCGTCGGCCAGGTCCTCCGCGCCGCCAGCGGCCTTGCGCTGCTGGGTGGCGTTGCCATGTTTTTCCGTCCGCTGCTCGTCGGTATCGGCCGCGCCGCCGTGTTGACCGTGCGCCCGCGCCCGCCGAAAGCCCATCTGGCCAAGCGCCACTGATCCAGTTTTCCTCCGTTTGAACGCGGCCTCCGATCCGGACGCCGCGTTTTTTTTCGTCCGTTCTCCCCGCCTCTCCCGCTTTCCGGGCCATTCCCGCATCGTTGCCGACCATCCGGCGTAGCGCGCCTGGTGACTCTTCGTCACCGAGGTTTTCTCGCGGTTTTGATTTAACAAAGTTCACGAAGAGTCAACAATAGAGAGAAAGAAGATTTTTGCAGGATTGAACAATGGGTGCACATAGAAGAAGTTAGCTTCGCAATATCGAGAGAAGAAGCAAGATATCCTCAAGCTCGGCATCAAGCGAAGCCTTGCATCGACACGGCCACAAAAGAGCAACTTGGCAGAGATTGGCTGCATAAAGTCAGCATATTGATGAGTGAAGTACGAGGTTCCACACAATTCAATTTCTATTACATGAAATGGATGAGTATTGGTAATAACACGTGCGAAAGCACGCCTGTCCCCGCCCCAGGGCGTTTTACGAGCCCTACGCAGTAAATTATTTCCGCTCGCAGTTGAGCTGCTCGGAGGACTCTTCGATGATGGACAGGACGGCTTCGGTATCGGTCGGTCTGGACAGTTCTTCGGCCTCGGGATCGGACTTGTTGCGGACGTTGGGCAGGTCGCGCCGCAGTTCTTCCAGCATGCGGATGATCTTGCTGTTCTTTTCTTCCGCCAGCAGGTTGACCTGCAGGTCGAGGTGGGAATGCTGGCTGGCGAGGGTGGACATGCGATTCTGGCGAATCAGCACGGTGGTGGAAATCACGAAGGCATTCAGGGCGATGAGCCCCTGCAGCCAGAAGAATGGCGGCTCGTCCCACTGGTCGAAGCCCAGCTCGGGCGCCGCCAGGTTCCAGGCGATCCAGAGCACGACGAACACCAGGTTGCCGACCACATAGCCCGGGCTTCCGAGGAAGAAGCTGATTCGCTCCACAGCCCGTTGTGCCGGAGACAGGTCCTGGTTATGCCGCGCATAGAATTCCGCCACCGTGCCCAGGTGTTCCTGGAAGGCGGAAGGGAGGGCGTCCTTGCTGTGGTCTGGCGTCTCCATCAAACCAGCATAGCACCGGCGGCGCGCGCCTTGCGTGCGCACGTTACCGGGGACTTACAGGAATAAAAAAAGCCGGCAGGACAGCCGGCTTGGGGATCAGGCCTCTGCCTTGGCGGCAGTCAGGCGTTCATATTTCGCGTGCAATTGCTCGCGCGTTTCACGCCACTCGGGATTGAGGGGAATGCAGGCGACCGGGCACAGCTCCGCGCAGGTCGGCTGTTCGAAATGGCCGACGCACTCGGTGCACTTGTGCGGGTCGATCTGGTAGAACTCGGCGCCCATCGAGATGGCGTCGTTGGGGCATTCGGGTTCGCAGACGTCGCAGTTGATGCAATCGTCGGTAATCATCAGTGCCATGGTCTTGCTCGTTCCTTGCTGCGGGTTATTGCTGGGTCAGGCCGCCGGCGCCGCCTTGATGGATGCAATCTTCTTCTGCAGCCAGCGGTCTACCGATGGGAAGACGAATTTCGAAACGTCGCCGCCCAACATGGCGATCTCGCGCACGATGGTGCCCGAGATAAACTGATATTGGTCGGAAGGGGTCAAAAACAAGGTTTCGACATCGGGAAGCAGGTAGCGGTTCATGCCCGCCATCTGGAACTCGTATTCGAAGTCGGACACCGCGCGCAGGCCGCGCACGATCACGCGCGCATCGTGCTGGCGCACGAAATCCTTGAGCAGGCCGGAGAAGCTTTCGACCTGCACGTTCGGATAATGGCCGAGCACTTCATTGGCGATTTCCAGGCGCTCGTCGAGCGAGAAGAAGGGTTTCTTGTTCTTGCTGTCGGCTACACCCACTACCAGGCGGTCGAACAAACCCGATGCACGGCGCACTAAGTCTTCGTGCCCGCGCGTGAGCGGATCGAAAGTACCTGGATATACGGCTACAACCATTGCGGCTCCCTGGAGAATCAGAGGGTATGAAAATTCCGCCACGGCGGCGTTGCCTCGTCTCGCCGTACTAGCGTACTGTCTTCGACTCGGCGCCTTGCCGTGCCGGTTTTTCACACCCTCGTTGTTAGAACGCGCATTATGCCTGAAAATCCGGCAGCCGCCCCAGCCTGGGGCGGCTTTTGCCCAATCTTTGTGCAGGTTTTGTTGCCGCAGGGCGCGTCAGGTATCGACCTGGTTCAATTTCAGCAGGTAGTAATAGACCATGCCGGCCTTGTCGGCGCGAATCGCATCCCAGCCGGCCAGCCATTCGGGCAGCTCGGCGTCCAGCGGCAAGGCTTCGCCCGTCTCCGCATAGACCAGGCCGCCTTCGTTCAGGATGGCCGGGCACAGCGGCAGGATCTGGGTGAGCAGGCCCAGCTGGTAAGGGGGATCGAGGAAGATCACGTCGAAGCGCTGGCCACGTGCGGCCAGGTCTTTCACCAGCGCCAGCGCGTCGGCGCGCAGCACTTTGACGTTGCCGGCCTTTAGCTTGTCGCGGTTCGCTTCCAGCTGGCGCGTTGCCGCGCCATGGCTGTCCACCATCGTGACCGAGGCCGCGCCGCGGCTGGCCGCTTCGAAGCCGAGGGCGCCGGAGCCGGCAAACAGGTCGAGGAAGCTGGCGCTGTCCCAGTCGCCGCCGAGCTGGTGGTTGATCCAGTTGAAGACGGTTTCGCGCACCCGGTCCGGGGTCGGACGCAGGCCTTCGGCATCGAGCACCGGCAGCAGGGCGCGCTTCCAGGCGCCGCCGATGATGCGCACCTGGCGCGGCGCCAGGCGGGGAGCCCCATGGGCTGGTTTGGAGGGTTTGGAGGACTTCTTTTGCATGGGCGGCACTATAGCACCCTGCCGCCCTGCCCGGCCTTCTCGGCTGCGCTACTTGCCGGAAGCCAGCGCCTGGAAGTCATTGATCCAGCCCTGCATGCGCTCATGCGCGTGCTTCTTCTGCGCCGGCGTGGCGATGTGGATCGCGGTGAGCATGAACTTCGTGGTCTGGTCGAGATAATTATCGTAGAAGGCCTTGCGTTCGGGCGACTCGGTGCGGTTGAAGAATTCGCGCTGCATCGCCGTGATCTGGGCTGCGGCCTGCTCGCGGTTCGGCTTTTCTTGCTGAAACTTGCGCAGCAGGGAGAGGATGCGGCGCTGGCGCCAGACGCGTTCTTCCAGCCAGATGTCGCTGTCGAGCGGGCGGGCATCGGACGCCTTGCGCAGGATGGCTTCCTGTTCGCTGTTGAAACCGCCGAACCACAGTTCGAGCTGGCTCATGGCCTTCTTGAAGCGTGCACGCTGGCGTTTTTCGGTGCTGCCCTCAATAAATTTCTTGCGATACTCTGTGTTTTTTGAAATGAATTTGCGCTCGATATCGGCGATCTGCTCCGGTTTGATGGACAGTGCGAGCGTGGTCATTTCCGGCACGGCGCGGGCCGCCAGCCGTTCGCCGCGGACACGGATTTCCTTGTAGATGCCGATCAGGTCGGCCTGGGTCGGGTTGCCGGCAAGTTCCTTCTGCATCGTGCCGAGCAGCGCCGCATAGTCGCGCAGCTGGGTCTGGCGGTGCCATTGGAACAGCTTGTCGATGTCGCGCTTGGCAATGTCGGCCTGCTGTCCTTCCAGATCGGCATAGGAATCCAGCCACCAATACAGTAAGGTATCGCCCTGGTTATAGGTGAAACGCACCGAGCTGCAGCCAGTAACGAAGGCGAACAGTACGATCAGGCATATGGTCATGGTGCGCCGGAACAAGGTATCCGGCGTGATAAAATTTTTCATATTATCAATTATTTGAGGACGGCTTTATGAACGTTGTAATCCTCGCCGCCGGCATGGGAAAGCGCATGCAATCCGCGCTGCCGAAAGTCTTGCATCCACTGGCGGGAAAACCGCTGTTGCGGCACGTCATCGATACGGCCAGCAGCTTATCGCCGAGTAAATTATGCGTCATTTACGGGCATGGAGGCGCAGCGGTGCCCGAGATGGTGGGCAAGCTGGCCGAGCAGACCGGCACCCAGATCGACACCGCCCTGCAGCAGCCGCAGCTCGGCACCGGTCATGCGGTGATGCAGGCCGTTCCCCAGCTGGACGAGAGCGTGCCGACCCTGGTGCTGTACGGCGACGTGCCACTGACGACGAGCGCGTCGCTCGGCCGCCTGGTCGAGGCCGCCGGTACGGACAAGCTCGCCATCCTGACGGTCGAGCAGGCCAATCCCTTCGGCCTGGGCCGCATCGTACGCGAGAACGGCAGCATCGTGCGCATCGTCGAAGAAAAGGACGCCAGCGAAGCCGAGCGTGCGATCCGCGAAATCAACAGCGGCATCATGTGCATCCCGACCGCCCACCTCAAGCGCTGGCTGGCGACGCTGTCGAACAACAATGCCCAGGGCGAGTACTACCTGACTGATATCGTGGCCCAGGCTGTCGCCGACGGCGTCCCGGTCGTCTCGGCCCAGCCTTCCGCCGAGTGGGAAGTGGCTGGCGTCAACAGCAAGGTGCAACTGGCCGAGCTCGAGCGCCGCCATCAGCTGAACATCGCCAATGCGCTGCTGGAAAAGGGTGTGACCCTGATGGATCCGGCCCGCATCGACGTGCGCGGTGAACTGGTCTGCGGCCGCGATGTCGTGATCGACGTCGGCTGCGTGTTCGAAGGCCGCGTGGAACTGGCGGACGGCGTGACGGTCGGCCCGCACTGCGTGCTGGTGAATGCGAAGATCGGCGCCGGCGCCCAGATCAAGCCCTTCTGCCACATCGAGGATGCGGTGGTTGGCGACAAGTCGCAGATCGGTCCCTACGCGCGCCTGCGCCCGGGCACCGAACTGGGCGAAGACGTCCATGTGGGTAACTTCGTCGAGATCAAGAACAGCCAGGTCGCCGCGCACAGCAAGGCCAACCATCTGGCCTACGTGGGCGACGCCACCGTCGGTTCGCGCGTCAACATCGGCGCCGGCACCATCACCTGCAACTACGACGGCGCCAACAAGTTCCGCACCGTGATCGAGGATGACGCCTTCATCGGCAGCGACAGCCAGCTGGTGGCGCCGGTCACGGTGGGCAAGGGCGCGACCCTGGGAGCGGGCACGACGCTGACCAAGGATGCGCCAGCGGGCAAGCTGACCATCTCGCGGCCGAAGCAGATGACGATCGAAGGCTGGTCGCGTCCGGTGAAAACGAAGAAGTAATCCACCGGGTCTCGACAGGCTAATCACAGGAAAGGCACAGGAAAAACACAGGCTAATCACATGCTTATCCTGTGGTTCTCCCGGTGTCAATCCACAAACTTATCCACAAGCCTTACACCGCGATCCGGGTGTCGAACTTGGAGCGGTGTGTGGAAAAGTAGGCTTTCACGTTGCGCACATTGGCGTGCGCCGTGAACAGGCGGTGCGCCAGCGCGTGATAGGCCGGCATGTCCGCAACCTGTACGATCAGCACGAAATCCGGCCCGGGGCTGACCCGGTAGCACTGCAGGACCGCGGCGTCCTGCGCCACCAGGGCCTCGAACTCGTCCATGCGCTCGGCGGCCTGCACGTCGAGGGTGATCTCGACGATGGCGCTCAGGCGGGCGCCGACCTTGGCCGGATCCACGATCGCCACCTGGCGTTCGATGATGCCGCTATCGGTCAGCTGTTTCACCCGGCGCAAACAAGTCGGCGGTGAGACGTGTACGAGTTCCGCCAACTCCGCATTCGTATGCGATGCATCAGCCTGCAGTGTATTCAGAATGCGACGATCTAGCTCATCAAGAAGTGGTTGATCTGACATCGAATGAAATAAAAATGAAGAAATCTGTGTGAAATGAAAGAATATTTCGCCATTAAAGGGTCATGAAATAATCTATCAAATCATGCGGAATTCTGAAAGCTTATTTCAACAGTGTTGCTCTACGATTCGTTTCATTGCAAATCTTTCAGATGAGGTCCAACCATGTGCGGTATCGTCGGCGCTGTCGCCAAGCGTAATATCACCCCAGTCCTGCTCGAGGGCCTGAAGCGTCTCGAATACCGGGGCTACGATTCCTGCGGCGTGGCCGTGCACCTGGATGGCAAACTCACCCGTGCGCGCAGCACCTCGCGCGTGGCCGAGCTCGAAGACCAGGTGCGCGAAGCCCATCTGGACGGCTTTACCGGCATCGCCCACACCCGCTGGGCCACCCACGGCGCGCCGGCCTCGCACAATGCGCACCCGCACTTCTCGCCGAGCGAAGACAATGCGCGCATTGCACTTGTCCACAACGGCATCATCGAAAACCACGACGAGCTGCGCAGCGAACTGAAGGGCCTGGGCTACGAGTTCACCAGCCAGACCGACACCGAAGTCATCGCCCACCTGGTCGACCACATGTACAACGGCGACCTGTTCGACACCGTCCAGCAGGCCGTCAAGCGCCTGCACGGCGCCTATGCCATCGCCGTGTTCTCGCGCGAAGAACCGCACCGCGTGGTCGCCGCGCGCCAGGGCTCGCCGCTGATCGTCGGCGTGGGCGAAAACGAGAACTTCGTGGCGTCGGATGCGATGGCGCTGGCCGGCACCACCAACCAGATCATCTACCTCGAAGAAGGCGACGTGGTCGACCTGCAGCTGGCGCGCTACTGGATCGTCGACGTCGACGGCCGTCCGGTCGAGCGCGAAGTGAAAACCGTGCACGCCCACACCGGCGCAGCCGAGCTGGGCCCGTACCGCCACTACATGCAGAAGGAAATCTTCGAACAGCCGCGCGTCATCGGCGACACCCTCGAGGGCGTCACCGGCATCATGCCGGAACTGTTCGGCGACGGCGCCTATGGCGTGTTCAAGGAAATCGACCGCGTGCTGATCCTGGCCTGCGGCACCAGCTACTACGCCGGCCTGACCGCGAAGTACTGGATCGAATGCATCGCCAAGGTTCCTGTCAACGTCGAGATCGCCAGCGAATACCGCTACCGCGACAGCGTCCCGCACCCGCAGACCCTGGTCGTGACCATCTCGCAGAGCGGCGAGACGGCCGACACCCTGGCTGCGCTGAAGCATGCGCGCAGTCTCGGCATGCCGCACACCCTGACCATCTGCAACGTCTCCACCAGCGCCATGGTGCGCGAGTGCAAGCTGGCCTACATCACCCGCGCCGGCGTCGAAGTGGGTGTGGCCTCGACCAAGGCCTTCACCACCCAGCTGGCCGCGCTGTTCCTCCTGACGCTGACCCTGGCGCAAGTGAACGGCCGCCTGAGCGACGCGGAAGAAGCCGAACACCTCAAGATGATGCGCCACCTGCCGGTCGCGCTGGGCTCGGTGCTGGCGCTGGAGCCGCAGATCATGGCCTGGGCCGAAGAATTCGCGCGCAAGGAAAACGCGCTGTTCCTGGGCCGCGGCATGCACTACCCGATCGCCCTGGAAGGCGCACTGAAGCTCAAGGAAATCTCGTACATCCACGCCGAAGCCTACCCGGCGGGTGAGCTGAAGCACGGCCCGCTGGCGCTGGTGACCGAAGAGATGCCGGTGGTCACGATCGCACCGAACGATGCGCTGCTGGAAAAGCTGAAGTCGAACATGCAGGAAGTGCGCGCCCGCGGCGGCCAGCTGTACGTGTTCGCCGACGTCGACTCGCGCATCACCTCGGGCGACGGCCTGCACGTGATCCGCCTGCCGGAGCACTACGGCGACCTGTCGCCGATCCTGCACGTGGCCGCGCTGCAGCTGCTGGCTTATCACACGGCACTGGCACGTGGGACCGATGTGGACAAGCCGCGTAACCTGGCGAAGTCGGTGACGGTGGAATAAGCAAGGCCGCTTATTTTTCCGGCATCATCGCCGGCGAACGGTGGCTCGTGATGAGCCACTTCGCACCAGCAACGGCGTCGCTCAAGCCGCCGTTGCCGCCGGATCCGGGGGAGTTGGGAAGCGTTCCTGAAGAATCCGCCGATATCCTTCATCCAGCGGCACTACCTGTCCCGTGCGTTGCCATGACTGCGACGACGCTGCAAAGCCGTGCTCATACGACCATTGCGCAACACGCAGTGTCGTCGGCTCATCGCAGACGAATTGCCCCTCCAGCTCCCTTTTCAGGGTGGCGCCCTGCACGACGTTCCTGTTTCGCCATCTCTCCAGGTGCTCGATCGCGGCCAGGAGGTCGCGCTTGTCACCGTTGCACCTTCTGTGTGCCAGCACAAAATTATGGCCGAGGTCGCGCGGGTATCGGGACCAGGCAATGAAATGGTCGACCTCGCCCATCTCGCCAAGTCGTCGCTGGCAATAGAAGCAGGTATCGCCTTGCAGGTCCTTGAGGATCGGTTTCACCAGTGCCAGCGATGCCCGGTCCGTTCCGAACAAGACTTCTTCGAGGTCGTCGCGATCGCCAAGCAGGGCAGCGTTCTTGGGGTTGCTGCGAATATGGCTGGTCCAGGCAGCACGGATGAGCTGTTGCAGCAGGCCATGAAAGCGCCGCAGGTTGAACATCACGCCCGGCAACAGCCTGATAAAGGGACCAGCGCCCGGAATATAGAGAAAGCGGCTTTCCTGGCGCCGCAAGATCTGCAGCCGCCAGAGCGGCATCTCTTTCAATAGCCTGACCGTTTCCCTGACTGCCACCCGCCATTCTTGAGAAGCGCGCGCCATGGGCAAGGTCCCATGACGGCCACGGATATCCTGCAACAGGACGATGACGGCGGCCTGCCTGCCTTTGTTCTGGATGAGTACGCCGCCCTCGTCGTTTGCCCGATAGGGAACGACTTGTCGCCAATACACTTCCAGGAACTTGTCCGCGATCTGGGAGTGAAACAGATCGAGCGTATCCCCGCTATCGGTGCCGAATTCGATTGCCAGTTCGGTTATCGCATGCAGCAGGGCGTACTTGTAGGTAGCAACGAATTCCCCTTCCTCGAACAGGCGCTGGATATGGTCGAGGAAAACCAGCTGCTCATGCGGTGACGGCGGCGGCAGCACTTAGGGTTTGCTCCAGTAATCGGCTTTTTCCGGAATGACCCATCTGACTCCGCCGCGCGGGTCCGCTACGTCGGCAGCAAAGCGCGGGATGAGATGCATGTGCAAATGGGGAACCGTCTGCCCGGCTGCAGCGCCATCGTTGATGCCGATGTTGTAGCCCGCCGGATGGAGCTCGGCCTTCAAGCCCGATGCGGCCTTGTCCAGGAGGCTCAGCATTGCGCTTCGTTCTTCCGATGTGATCTCGAAAAACGATGCCACGTGGCGCTTTGGAATGATTAATGTGTGCCCGGGCGAGATGGGATAAACGTCCCGGATCGTCATCGCCAATGCGTTGCTGTCGATGATTCGCTCTTGAGGGAGTGAGCAGAAAACGCAAGACGTCAAAGTGGACATGGATGTGCAGGGGCATAGGGAGGTGTTCATATACTACCCCGCAATTTTTCTCGTTAACAAGATAATCGTCGGCCGGCCAAACCATGAGCAAAAGTGTAACAAAATGTGTATGGTTCTGCTTTTCCAGTCCTGCGACCGTGCTTCACGAAGATACGCGTGAGCGGACGAAAAATGCCATGCGTTACTCCTCATCTGCCTGTCGCCATCCTGCCTGCAGAGCGAAACAACGGCCAGACCCTCATGCAGAAAGTTGCACTAAAGATTGTTAATAGTCGGCAAAATGTGTTCTTTTTTGGGTTATCTGTACGCTTCTTGCAGGCGCACGCAAGCGGGAATTCGGTTGACTTCCCAATTGAACAAACTTATCGTAATTTCATCGATGAGCATTCGGAACTGGTACTCATTTGATAATTTCCAATTCGTGCGGTGACGCAGAGAGGCATTGTGACTTCTCCTGGGAAGCGTTTGCGCGACGTTCCATGATCCTGTTGCCGCCTTGATGAACCCGATGACCGGGCCGCTGCCTCTTGGCGGAACCCGGCACTGACGCTCGCCGCGTCGTGCCGTCCGGCCGGTCGAATGGAGGACGCATGAATGTGTTAATGGTAGGTGCAGGCAATGCGGGATGCGCGCTCGGCGCGATCCTCGCACAGGACGGGCACCGGGTCGCCTTGCTGAAAACCTCGCACTCGCTGCACGACCAGAATTTCGATACCGTGCGCGAGACCCGCACGATCAAGCTCATCAGCAATCCCAAAGGCGGCGAAACCAGCACGGCGTCGATTGCCCTAGCCACGCGCGATGTCGGCGAAGCATTTGCCGAGACGCCGGACGCGATCATCATCACCACCCAGACCCAATGCCATGCCGAGATCGCCGAGCTGATCGGCCCCTACCTGAAGGCGCACCAGCTGGTGCTGCTGGCGCCGGGCTACATGGGATCCTGCTACTTCCTGCCCTACCAGCAGAAGGAAGGCTTCCTGCTGGCGGAAGGCGAAAGCCTGCCCTACGACGCGCGCATCGTCGAGCCGGGCGTCGTCAACGTCCTGTTCCGCAACACGCGTAATGCCCTGGCCTTCCTGCCGCGCGAGCGCGCCGCCGAAGGGCTGGAACGCGCCGCGCGCCTGTTCCCGACCTATGTCGCGACCCGGACCAATGTGGTCGAGTCCGCCATGCACAATCCGAACCTGATCGTGCACACCATCGGCACCCTGCTGTCGGCCAGCCGCATCGAGCATTCGGAAGGCGAATTCTGGATGTACCGCGAAGCCTTCACCCCTTCGGTGCTGAACCTGCTGTACAAGCTCGACGCCGAGAAGAACGCTGTCA
Source organism: Massilia sp. LC238 (assembly GCF_000735635.1). NCBI lineage: Bacteria > Pseudomonadati > Pseudomonadota > Betaproteobacteria > Burkholderiales > Oxalobacteraceae > Massilia > Massilia sp. LC238. The sequence goes on from NZ_JNNN01000080.1 coordinate 90,258, forward strand.
TCGCAGCCACCGGGGGCAAGCCCTCGCCCTATTTTGACGAGTGCAAGTTCCGCAACGAAGAAGACCTGTCGCAGCCCTCGATCTCCGTGTTCCGCCGCTATGCGCGCGAAGGCGGGCCGAAGGGCCCGGCCACCCTGCAGACGCGTTTCATCACCGAAGACGTGCCGATGGGCCTGGCGCTGCTGTCCTCGATCGGCCGCCTGATGAAGGTGCCGACGCCGACCGCCGACGCCCTGACCGTCATCGCCAGCGGCCTGCTGGACCGCGACTTTGCCGCCGAGGCCCGGACCCTGGACAAGCTGGGGCTGGGCGACAAGTCGCCGGAAGAGTTCAAGCGCGTACTCAACGGGTGAGGCCATGAGCATCCACGACCTGCTCGCCAAACCCTATTACGCCTGGCGCCGCTATATCCCGAGCCGTGTGTTGTACCACCCGGACTTCTTCAGCGTGCTCGACATGCTGTCGAAGGACAAACCTGCCATCAACGAACTGGCCCAGCAGCGCCTGCGCAAGATCCTCGTCCATGCCCTCGAGCACGTGCCTTATTACCAGCGCACCGTCAAACTGAGCATCGAGGAGGCCAAGAACGAACCGGTGCAGCACGTGCTGGCGGCATTCCCCTTCCTGGCCAAGGAAGAGGTGATGTCGCAGCAGCGCGATTTCCTCGACCGCCGGCTCGATCCGCAAAAGCTGATGTATGCGACCAGCGGCGGCTCGTCCGGACAGGGCATCGGCCTGTGGCGCACCAAGCGCCTGGCCGACATCGAGAAAGCCTTCTTTACGCATGAATGGGGCAAGCTCGGCTTTTCCTTCGACAAGTCGCGCATCCTGCGCATCGGCGCCGATGCGCGCCGCCTGGCGCACGAGGAACCGGCGCGCGTGGTAGGCAACCGGCTGATGCTGTCGCCCTATCACGTGCATGAGCAGCACAAGGCCGCCATCGTGGAAGCCATCAGGCACTTCCGGCCCGAGTACGTGCATGGCTATCCGAGTTCGGTGACGGCGCTGGCCGAGCTGGTCGACTCGCGCGAACTCGATGTGCAAGTAAAGGCGGTGCTGCTGGCTTCCGAACCGGCGACGCCGGCGCAGCTGGCGTCGATTCGCCGGCTGTTCCGTGCGCCGGTGTCGCTGAACTATGGGTTGTCCGAACGAACCAATCTGGCCTTCCTGCAGGTGGATGACCGCGGCACCTCGGATTACCAGTTCCAGCAGCTGTATGGCTGGAACGAGAACCGCATGGACGGCGATCGTCCCGAGATCGTCGGGACTTCGCTGTGGAACGATGTGATGCCGCTGATCCGCTACCGGACCAATGATTACGGCCTGATCGATGCGGATGGCCGCTGCCCGGGCATTGACGGCCGCGGCCACGAATACCTGGTCGACCGGTCGGGCAAGCGCATTCCCGGGCTGTCGATCGTCATCGACGAGGTCACCTGGGACTTCGTGCGCCTGTACCAGGTGCGGCAGAAGAAGGCGGGCGAGATCACGCTGGCGGTGGTGCCGCGCCATGGCAGCCTGAACGACGAACAGCGCGCCTTCGTGCTGGACGCCCAGCAGCGCCGCTGGGGTGGCTTCTTCGACATCTCGCTGCAGGAAGAAAGCGATATTCCGCTGGCGCCGAATGGCAAGCGCAAGCTGGTGGTGAATTCGCTCACGACCTGATGCGCGACCCCGGCGGCTTATGCCGGGGGACGCACCAGGGCGGCACTGCGCAGGTAAGGATCCTCGTTGCCGATGCAAAGGATCGGCGCGCCGCGCTCCAGCGCATAATGCCGTGCCAGTGCCAGTACCGTCACGAAGGGCACGGCCCCGCAGCTTCCACTGCCCAGACCGACGCGAATGATGTCGTCCGCGGCATCGACCTGCGGGATCGCCGGCGCGCTCAGGCCCATCAGCTCGAGCACGCGGTTGGGACGGTGCGCGGTGTCGGCGACGACCATAGTGATCTGGGAGATATCCACAGCCGCCGCCTTGCTTGCCTGCTCGACCAGCTCCAGCAGCAGGCTTGCATCGACGCGTTTGGTGTCGTCGGCCGAGGTGTCGCGACGGCGCTCGGTGACCGGGTCGAGCAATGTGAACTCGGCGCCGCAGGCATGGGCCAGTTCCAGGTCCGTCAACAGCAAGCCAGCAGCACCTTCGCCCGGAATCTGGCCACGGGCTTGCGAGGAGGTGAACAGGGACGACTGCGCAGCCAGGCGGTCGATGCTTTCCTGTCCGATCAGCGAAGCGCAGGCGATGACGAGGGCTAGCGTTGGGGCCTTGCTCGATGAGGTGCCCGACATGAGCTGCGTGATGATGGTCGCCGGTGAGACGTGCTCCTGTTCAGGGACGTCCGGGATGACGATGCTGGCTTCCGGCCAGCCGTATTGGCTCACCGTATGCTTGAGCCACGTCGTCGCCGCACGTCGGATGTCAGCAGGCCAGTCACCGGGGAGCATCAGCCTGAGCTGGAGCGTTGGCGGGCTTTCTTCGTAAGGCAGCAGGTTGCCGGCGGCGATGCTGGCGAGTTCGGCTGCTACGCCGCTGGCCAAAGTGATGGCACGCCATTGTTCTTCGGAGAAGTGGACCTGCAGGCCCTGGCTGGACAGCCAGTCGGCAATGTCGTCCTGCAGCGCTTCGTCGTGCGCATCGTCGCTGCGTGCGGTCATGACGGGGAAACCGTTGTCGTCGACCAGTTCCTTGTCCAGGTCGGCGCGCGCTTCGTTGTCGGCGATGGCGCAGGCGAGTTCTTCGGCAGAGGCGCCGTGTGGGGAGCGCAGTGCAGTGGCGACGATTGCCAGCACAGGCGTGCCAGGTACCGCATCGGCTCGCGATGTGGCAGAAGCCGGCTTGGCGGTGCTGGCAGGGATGGATACGGCACGGGCCATGATCGCTTTCTGGCTACCCCATAAAGCGAGCAGGACGCCCAAGGGGAAAACGAGCAGGGCCAGTGTCAGTTCGCCGGTTCCAGGATTCTGATCCGTCTGGTGCCAATACCACAGCGCGATTGCCCAGCAGACGATGAAGGTGGTGATAACGATGGCGCCTAGTTTGAACCACTCGGCAGGCAAACGTGCCGGTGTTGTTGTAGTTGTTGTCATGTCAGTCGCTCAGATGTTGTCTATCGTTGCCTGCTGGCCGGCTATCAGCGTGGCGCCGCAGGCGGTTTTGTCGCCGTGACGGGCTGCGGGTTTGCCGTCGATGATCAGGGTCGAGTCGCCGCTGATGATTGGGCTGGATCCGTGCTTGGGGCAGCTAGTCTTGTCGCCCATCCGAGCGATACCGACGCCACCGGTATCGCTATGCGTGGATGCTTCGACCACTACTCCTCCATGCGACGTTTTGTCACCAAGCTTGATCAGTGGACCTGCCATGATGTCTCCTTGAAAAGTCTTAACCCATTGAACAACGGCGTCTAATCCTGTTTTTCATCCAACTGCCATATCGTATTTCCGTAGCTAGAATCCAGTTTAGGGAAGACGTCGCCCTTGCCGAAAAAGCGGCGTGAACCTGGAGACGCTGGGCTGAAATAAAAGCCGCTCATCTCGCAATGCTCTCCTGCTTCAACGCGTTGCTGTTTACGTTCTATCTGATCAACCTCAGTATCGATTTCTTCAAATTCGCCTTCCAGACGTTCAACGTAAAACCACTTTGAAGGCGCGGATGTGAATGCATTACGCGCAACGAGACTTGGAGCAAGGTCTGGAGTAAAGTCTTCGGAGTAAAACGGATCTTCTTTTAATTGCGGGTCGTTCGCGTTTTTCCTGACGAATTCAAGCATTGCTTGACCATCTAGCCATAGTTTAGATCTGCCGACGTTGGCAAGGGCGCGTTGACCTAGATCGTTAAAGATGGAACACTCTAGAAGCTTTCCGTATTCATTACCGTTCCATGCAAATTGCATAGCGCCATTAGGAAACTCAGAGGATACATATACTCCGGTTTTTGGAGGAATATCTCCAGTTTCACAACTAATATCTTCGCGGATTCTAAACTTGGGCAGTTGCGAAAATCTTGATGCGTGTTTTTGCCATGCTAAAGTAAGACCAAAATCACGCCATCTGCCATCGATCTGTCCTTTTTCCATTGTTTGGTCAATGTAGCCAGCATATCTAGTAATTGAGGCAAACATTGCATCAAACTTTTCTTCCTCAGCTGGTAAAGCCCACTGCATGGAGAATTCTGCCATTCCCCGGCCACATTGATAAGCCCCGGTTACATGATAAATTTCAGATGCATGATCTGCTAAGTGTCTTGCCACTGATATTCCAAAATCCGCTAGAAACGACCATCCATGATTAGACCAATTTTCGCTTGTGTCACGGTTGCCCCATTGGGAATCTTTCAGAAAACGATCCCGGCCTTCTTCCTGGCTTTTGTCTAATAGCTGGTCGACAAATTTCTGAAGCTCACGAACGCGCTCATGAAGTCCTTTTAGGTATTCATCAGAAGCAAAAAAATAGAGCAGTGTAGCTTGCTTCTTTTGCCACGGCGTCAAAGGTTGTTCTGAAATCATTTTTTCTTCCAAGTTCAAATTAAAGACTATGGCTTAAAAGCGGTCACTTGCCCGGGTAAGGCAGGCAAACCAATTTTTTCCGAAAATCCAGTGCCATCAGAATCTGTATAACCCCATCCAGTTTCGAAAGGGCCACTTATGTTTGGATGAGTAATCTTTTGTCGAATCGCCAAGTATTCTTCTTGTTCTGATTTTGGCAATTTGTAAAATGCATCCTGAGTAATTGACTCCTGTAAAGTGTTTTTATCATTTTTCTTGTAATACCTCATTATGTCGTTGCGTCGATCGCTTCTTTCGACGTTGAATACTATTTGTTCTCCACCACCTTCCAAATGCCTGTCCGGTAATGCGTCCTTCTTCTGACTAGATGCTGGACCTCGCCATACCTTCAGTGTTTCGCCGGGTTTTACATCGTAAATGACAAATTGACCGTTCACGTTCCAGTCAGGCCAGACGGCTAGATACTTTCGCCAAGCAGCACGTGGATCGGGAGAATTTTGAATTTCATTAAAAACCTTTTCGCTAATCCAGCAATCGCTCATCGCTCGACTGTTAGGCGAAAGAATACGAATAAGACGTGCCGGTCCTTTTATTTCATCAGCAACTAATTTATGAAAAGATCGGATATTTTGTTCAGTTAATTTTGGCCATCCTTCTTTAACTTTTTTCGCTACTTTGTCAAAATAATCATCAGGTATTGCCTCAGCCCAACGGGGGTTACCTTCGCTAAGCCATTTTGGACACGGACGCGGCTTTCGCATCAACGTAACTGCAGTCGCTTCAGGTAACGCACCGCGATAATGCACATTGTTAAGATTGACAATCGCTTTCTTGCTTAGTGCCGTTTCGTCCAACAAGCGCAGAATGACTGCATCAAATATGGCGTCAATAGTAAGATTGACCTTTGCTATTCCTTCGGTCGCACGAGAGCGTACCCACATCACTTGCTCTAATGCTTGAGTGGCCTTAGGACCGACCACTGGAATATGAGCGACCTTGGCCGTAAGTTGTCGCAATGTTGCGATCGCGGAATCGAATGCTTTGATAAGTTCTGTAGCACCAGTCTTCGATTTGACTTTCTTGATTTCGTTAGCCAACCAAGAGAAAACATCATCGATTTTGTGTTCTCGCAGATATTTTTGAAAAACTCTTCGACGGAGCAGCGCTACAACCCATGTAATAGCCTTGTCCACGGCGCTTATAATGGCGTTTCCGCCGGCGCGTCGAATAAAGGCAAAGAAGATCTTTAAAACACCTTTCACAAAAGAACCGAGGAAAGGAACCAAGCCGATCAGCGTCAAAGCAAGCGCTACCCAAGACCATGTGTCGGACGTGTCTTCCTTGAGCTTCTTGCAATTGGCAATCAAGTCCCGTACATCGCAGATCTGGTCGACCAAAGGAATCATCGATATCGCCGCGTCGGCGACGATCTGCCCGGTAGAGCGGTTCTCATTGAAGTCCCCCTGAACCGCCTGCCAGAACCATTCCCATGGATTGGAACTTACCTCTTCCTCGGGGCGCTGCTCGTTCGTGGTCCAGGCGAGGGCATCACGCATCTGTGTCGTATTAATGTTAGGCATGGATTACTCCGACGAAGACAGTGGGCAGATGTCGCGATCAACCAAGTAACTTTTGCAAGGGGTCATGTGGTTTTTCGTCCTTCGGCTTGCGCGGTTTGTACACCACCTTTTTCACTGGCTTGTTGTCGACGTTCTCATGACGTGCTTTCCCGTTCGCGTCCAGTGTCCCCGTCAGCACGGGCCCCTTATCGAAATGGATTTCGTACTCCACGTCAGGGATGCCTTCCCCAACCTCAGCATCCAGGTAGTTGAGTGAAATCCAATTAGGCTCTTCTTTGCCCAGCTCACTCGGCAGGTTCTGGAGATTGGCAGTCTGGCGACCGCCCTTATCAAACACGTGCTGTCCCCCCTTCACCGAAAACGTCCCCGGACACGCAAACGTAATATCCCCACCCTCCAGCGTGATCGACGACTCCCCCGCCTGCAGCACGATCTTTTCCTTGGCCTTGATCTCGATGCAGTCATTCACCGAGATCACTGTGATCTCCTTGTCTGCCAGGATCTCCAATGCATCCGTATGCGCCTGCAAGGACACCGGCCCATTCGCCGCAATCGCCTGGATCCCGCCCGAATGCGTAAACAAACTGGTCGCCCCACCCGACACCGACGAAAACGTATGCCCCGCCGTCATGTGCAAATCCGACTGCGTGGTCCAGTGCAGATGCTTCCCCGCGTACAGCACCGTCGACGCCGGCGTCGCCCAGTTGATGCTGGCCGCAGAATCCATCAGCACGATCGGAGAGCCGAACTTCTCCACAGGCTGCGACGCATCGAGCTCGCGCGACCCCGGCTTGGCCTTGAGCGCCGGCTGCCCATTCACCGGCCCTTCGTACTTGCCCTTCGCTGCCGGATCGATCTGCTCGATGAAGGCCTCGTGCGCCTTCAAGGCATCCTTGCTGAACAAGGCCTGCTGCTGCGCCGCTGCTTCTGCCAGCTTGGTCGACAGCTCCTGCGCACGCTTGAACTGCGCCACCGCCTCCGCCACATCCATCTGCGTCGAGGTCACGCTGGGGCCCAATGCAGGCCGGGCGCGTGTGGATAACAACACACCTTCTCCACCCCGAATCACCGCCCACGCATCGGTGCGCAGTTCAAACCCGCTGCCGCGATACCCACCACGCTGTGAGGTCCCAGGCTCCTGATGGATCAGGTAGCCGAGATTGAGTTGACTAAGCCCGACACTGGTCGCCAGCCGCATGCGCAGCTGCCCGGTCGTGTCGTCGATCTGCCACTGGTTGTAGCCGCTGCCGTCGAAGTTGCGGGTATGGATCCCCGACAGCACGCCTGCATGGTTGGCGTTTGAGTCGACGCCGGCCGAGAACGGCGGCAGGTCCGACCCGTTATAAAGCTGCGCCACGATCACCGGGCGGTCGATATCGCCTTCGATGAAGTCGACCAGCACCTCGGTCCCGATACGCGGCGTGAACACCGTGCCCCAGTTCGGCCCGGCCAGCGCCTCGGCCACGCGCACCCAGGTGCCGGAGGTCTCGTTCCCCGGCGCGCAGCCCTTGTCGTCGGTGTTGTGCGCCATCCCGCCCGGGTTCGGGCGCGCGCCCCGCTGCCAGGCGAACTGGATCCGCACCTGGTGATCGCGGTTGGTGGTCGATACCGCATCCGCCAGCCCAACGACCAGGGCACACTGCGGCCCCGGCGCCGTGGTCCGGTGCGGCGCAAGCGTCAGGCGCGGCACGAGCGGCACCACTTCGCGCACGCAGGAAAACGTATTGCGGTAGGTCCCATGTTCGATACCGGACGAGACGGGGCCCGCCACCCCGGTCCGGAAGTTGTTGCGCGCCTCGTGCCGCACCGACAGCACTTTGAAGGCGTTCTCGCCGTCGGGATAGCGCTCATGCTGGCTCAGGTAAAAAGCATGCCCCGCCGCCAGCCTGCGCACCGCCCCGCTCCCGTCGAACACCTTGTTATGGAGTTCCAGCGCCTGCAGCATCAATTCGCTGTGCGTATCGGCGGCGCCGCGTTCGGTGGCGATGCGTTCCCCGCTGCCGTCGTAGAGGTGCAGCGGCGGCAGGTCCCCCGCATCGAGATGCGAAACGTGTTCGTACGCGGGCGCCAGCAGCTGCGCCGGATCCCAGCTGCTGATCGCGACGCTGTTGGCCTGCACGCTGCGGCGCGCCCAGAAGCCGTCGATGGCATCATCCTGCTCGGTAGCGCGCACGCCATGAAAGCGCAGGACCTCACCGCCCGGCGTGGCGGGCGCAATCGCCCTGCTGTCGAACATGATCAGCCGGTGCTTCCCCTGACCGTGCGCGCCATCTTCCGCATCCTCCGCCTGCTCATGCTCGAAGCGCCAGCTCAGGCCTTCCGAGGCCAGCAGCCGCGTGAAGAAATCCAGGTCGCTCTCCCGATATTGGGTGCAGACCGTGCGCGGCAGCAGTTCCTGCGTGATGTCGACATCAAAACGCAGCTGTGGATAATCCGCGAGTAATTCACAGACGATGTCGCGGACGTTCTTGTCCTGGAAGATGTAGCTGTCGCGCCGCAGCGCCAGCATCGATAGCGCCGGCTCCAGCCGCAGGCGGTAGCGCGCCACGCCGCCATCCGCTCCCAGCCAGGAGGCCGACGTACACAGTCCGTGCCAGATGCGCCGCGAACCGTCCGGCTGCAGCAGTCCGATGCTCAGCTCTTCGCCGATGAACAGTCCCAGGTCGAGGTCCGTCGAGGTGCTGAGCGCGTCCACGTCGAACGCGAACAGTGCATTGACCGCCTCGACCCCGCTGAACGCTTCCGCCACTAGGGATTCGGGCAGGCCGCTCTCCTGGCTGCTTGCCAGGGTGATGAGCCGTGCGTGCTGGCTCAGCCCCGTGCCGAAAATGCCCAGGGCGGGAAAATCAAGCGCTGCGTTCATGCGGCGACGGCCAGCAGCTCGAGCCGCAGTTCCTTCAGGCCGGCCGGGACGTAGATCGAGATCGATTGGGCCTTGAGCATGCGCTCGTACATCGGCCCTTTCGCCTCCAGCACGAAGTAGCAGGTCTCGGGACGCACCGGCACCGCCGCCGGCAGTTGCGGCGCGTACTGCAGCCGCACGCCCGGCAGCGCCGACAGCACGAACTTCTCGACGTCGTCCGGCGCGCCGACCTTGAAGCGCAGCGGCACCACGTCGACCAGCTCCACCGCGGGAATGGCGGCCGATACCGCGATGTAGAAGGTGGTCCGCTCGTCGATCTTGCCCGAGTCGAGCGCGCCGATGTGGTAGGACGGCCGCACCTCGCTGAGGGCGATGGCGAAGTATTTGGAAGAGATCACCGTGTCGAGCAGCTCGCGGATGATCGCATGCAGCTTGGTGAAGGACGGTCCCGGATCGTTGTGCTGGTAGGGCGGCAAATCTCCCAGGGTCCAGCTCTTGGAAAAGGTCATCAGGCCACCCGCCAGGTCGAGCAGCTGCTCGTACAGGCGCTCCGGATGCAGGGCTGGATGGTGGAAGTGGTGGGTCAGCGTCGCATACGCGGAACTGGCCGTGTGCAGCAGCCAGAACGAGGACATGTCGCCCAAGCGGAACTCCACCACGTTGCGGCTCGGCTCGCGCTGGTGCCCGTACAGGGCGGCGGTCTTGGCCTGCAGCGCGTCGAGCAGGCGGCGCAGCTGCTGGAACAGCACCGGCGCGGCGCCGGTCGACAGCGTCGGCGGCACGAAGCTCTCGTCCATCTCGAAGCCGCCGGTGGAGGCGCGCCGCAGCCGCAGCAGCGGGAAGTGGATGTAGGAGTCGCGCGGCTCCGCCTCCGACACCAGCCGCACCGCCTTCTTCAGGTAGGCCAGCTGCACCGGCGCGGCCTGGGTGTACAGGTCGGGCGTTTCCTGGTTCGCCTGCACGAAGCGCGCCGTGTTGCTGGCCTGCCCGGGTGGCGTGAAATTGCCGCTGAAGGGCTTCATGCCGGGCAGGGCGACGTAATAGGTGATGGTCTGCTGCGAGGGCGGCAGCAGGCTCAGGTCTACCGTCTCCGGCAGGGCGTCGACGTCCGGGGCGTCGACCAGTTCCCCGTCCTGGAAGCGCACCGCCAGGGCCAGCAGCCGCAGCATGCTGTTGGCCAGGGCTTCGCGGTCGACCTGCAAGGCCTCCACGCCCCAGGCATAGGGATGGACGGCCTTGATGCTCTTGTGGAGGCATTGTTCGTGATAGTGGTCTTGCCGCTGGAAGTGCTGTGGACGCAATAACAGGCCTTCGCCCCAGAGAACTTTGCTAGTCATCTCTGCCTTCCCTCAATGTTTGGTTTGATTTGGCGGAACCTACCCGAGAAACCATAACAACTGGAAAGGGTTGCCCATGTGAAGTTGATCAAACGTTGACGCTGCCCGGCATGGCAACATCGAATTTCGTTTTTTGCCGTCCACACGGCGGCACAAAGGGGAGTGCGATGAAGGGTTACACGCCAGGCTTGTTCGACCGCCTGCTGGGCATGCCGAGCCGCGGGCCGGGCAAGCCTGCCGCGCAAAGGCTGACGATCGACGAGCTGAAGGACACGGTGGCGCGTGACCTCGAGTCCCTGCTCAACACACGTTCCAGCATCCCGGACGGCGCGCTCAAGGCCTATCCCGAATGCAGCCGCTCGATGGTCACCTACGGCTTGAACGACTTCGCCGATCGCTGCCTGTCCAGCCCGACCGACCGCGCGTCCATCTGCGCCAGCATCGAGAAGACCATCGCCTGCCACGAGCCGCGCCTGCGCAACATACGGGCGAATCTCGACCTGCACGGCGAGTCGGTGAACCGCCTGAATTTTTCGATCACCGCCGTGCTGGTGGCCAGCGTGTCGCAGGAGCCGGTCAACTTCGACGCCGTCCTGACGCCATCGACCCTGCAGTACAGCATCAGCAAGGCCGGCAAGGCAGCGCGCGCCGCGGCGCCGGGGGCTTGAAGATGGACCAGATGCTGCCCTATTACGAGAGCGAACTCGGCTACCTGCGCCGCGACCTGCGCGAGTTCGCCGAGCGCTATCCACGGATCGCCGGGCGCCTCCTGATCAGCGGCGAGGTGTGCGAAGACCCGCATACCGAGCGCATGATCGAATCCTTTGCGCTGCTCAACGCACGCATCGCCAAGCGCCTCGACGACGACTACCCGGAGTTCACGGAAGCGCTGTTCGAGGTGCTGTATCCGCACTACCTGCGCCCCTTCCCTTCGTGCTCGATCGCGCGCATGGACTTCGGCGGCGCCGCCAAGCAGGCCGGCACCAGCACCATCGCGCGCGGCACCCAGCTGAACACGCGCCCGGTGCGCGGCGCGGCCTGCACCTTCCGCACGGTTTATCCGGTCACGGTGGCGCCGCTGGCGCTTGCCCGCGCCGCCTTCTCGTCCATCATCGACGCCCCCGACGCCGTGCGCCTGCCGGGGAATGCGTCTTCCAGCATCAGCCTCACCGTGTCCTCTACTTCCGAGCAGGGTTCGATCGCCCAGCTCGCGCTGCCGATGCTGCGCGTCTTCATCGACGGCGAGCCCTCGTTCTGCGCGGCCCTGCGCGATGCGCTCTTCATGCGCGGCGTCGCAGCGTATGTCGAAGCCGACAACAGCGGCCGCTGGACTGCGCTGCCCGCCATCCCGGTGCACCCCGCCGGCTTCGGCGAAGAGGAATCGCTGATCGACTTCCCGGCGCGCTCGCACGCTGCCTACCGCCTGCTGACCGAATACTTCTGCTTCCCCGAGAAGTTCAACTTCGTCGACATCGATCTGCAGGCGCTGGCCGCGCATGCGCCTCCCGGTGCGCGCACCCTGACCCTGCACCTGGCCTTGTCCAGTGTGCGTTCCGATTCGAACCTGGCGCGCATGCTCGGCACCCTGTCCACCAACAACGTGCTGCTGGGCTGCACCCCGGTGATCAACCTGTTCCGCCAGCGCGGCGAACCGATCCGCGTGACGCACACCAGCGCCAGCTATCCGGTGCTGGCCGACGCACGGCGCGCCTTTGCCTACGAGGTCTATGCGATCGAGTCCCTGAGCCTGATCCGCCAGACCCCGCAGGGCGAGAGCCTGGTGCAGTTCCGTCCCTTCTATGCGCTGAAGCACGCGCAGATGCCGGATGACGCCGGCCACTACTATGCGGTGCGGCGCGACGCATCGCTGGCGGACAGAAGCCCGGGCTTCGAAACCCAGGTGTCGATCGTCGACATCGACTTCGACCCGGGCGAGGTGGAAACCGACACCTTGAACATCGAACTCACCTGCACCAACCGCGACCTGCCGGCCAGCCTGAGCTATGGCCAGCAGGGCGGCGACCTGTTCCTGGAAGGCGGCTCGAGCGTGCGATCGATCGCCTTCCTGCGCAAGCCGACAAGCTCCCACCGCTTCGCCAGCGGACGCGGCGCACACTGGCGCCTGATCTCGCACCTGGCGCTGAACCACCTGTCGCTGGCCGACGGCGGCGTCGATGCCTTCCGCGAGATGCTGGCCCTGTACGACCTGCCCCGCTCGCCCTCCTCGCAGCGCCAGATCGGCGGCATCAAGGCGATCGCCCAGCGTCCCACCACCGCCTGGCTTGCCGGGAATCCCTTTTCCTGCCTGGTGCGAGGCGTCGAAGTCCGGCTCAGCATTGACGAAGAGGCCTTTGTCGGCAGCGGCATCCATGCCTTTGCCCAGGTGGTCGAGCGCTTCCTGGCGCTGTACGTGCATGCCAACAGCTTCACCCAGCTGGTGATCGCATCGAGCAAAACCGGAGAAGAGATATTGACATGCCAGCCCCGCAGCGGCGATTTGAGCCTGCTGTAATCGAGCGCCTGTTCCGCGAGCCCTACCGCTTCGAGTACGTCCAGGCGGTGCGCATGCTCGAGCTGTGGCTGCGCAGGCGCGGCAAGCCCTCGCGCGACCTGGTGGCGCAGTACCTGCGCTTCCAGAATTCGGTCTCGCTCGGTTTTCCGGCCAGCCAGCTCGAGGCGGTGCAGGCCGAGCCGCGCGACATCGATACCAGGCCTGCGGCGCTGGCCGCCGCGCTGGACGCGGGGGCGCTCAAGTACGTGCGCCTGACGCCATCCTTCATGGGCCTGCTGGGCGGCCACGGCGTGCTGCCGCTGCATTACACCGAGCGCATCGCCGAGCACCAGTCGCTGGAAAAGGGAGAATCGGAAGCCGAAGGCGCACGCGCCTTCCTCGACACCTTTTCCAACCGCACGCTGGCCCTGTTCTACGAAGCCTGGCGCAAGTACCGCCTGGCGCTGCAATACCAGCGCGACGGCCATGACGCCTTCCTGCCGCTGCTCCTGAGCCTGGCCGGACTGGGCAGCGGCGCGCTGCGGCAGCGCCTGGCCGGCAGCGAGGACGGGGCGGTGCTGGACGAGTCGATCGCCTACTTTGCCGGTGCGATGCGCCAGCGCCCGGCCTCGAGCGTGCAGCTGGGGCGGGTGTTGTCGGAATATTTTTGGCAGCGCGTCCATGCCGAGCAGTTCGTCGGCTGCTGGTACGAAGTGCCGCCAGGGCAGCAAACCATCCTGGGCAGCGACAATGCGGTGCTCGGTGGAGGCGCCATCGCCGGCGCGCGCGTCTGGCAGCGCGACCTGCGCCTGCGCCTGGTGGTGGGGCCGCTGGACCGGGCCGGCTTCAACGACTTCCTGCCGGGCGGGCTGGCCGCGCGGGCGCTGCGCAGCATGCTGGCGATGTTTACCGGGCTGTCGCTCGAATACGAGGTGGAACTGGTGCTGCTGGCGGCCGACGTGCGCAACGTGCGGCTGGAAGGGGATGAAGGCCGGCTGGGCTGGGATGCCTACCTGGTCGAGGGATTGCAGACCGAGGACCGGCGCGACGTGCGCTACGAACTGAATTTGTAGGGTGGGCGGCTCGTAATCCGGGCCACTGGCCCGGATTACCCCACGCGGTCAAGCGGCTGCAAGATCATCGTGCTCGTTTTTCTAATGCCAACTATCACCGCGTGGGCGGGAAACCCGCCCACCCTACCGCCGGCTCAGCTCGCGCTCCAGGTCCACCCGCAGCATAGTCGCGGTCGGCGTCAGGCCGCGGTCGCCCGGGGTGTAGAAAATGCCCGGCAATACCCCATCCTCTTCCAGCTGGGGCAGCAAATCGCTCATCAAGTCGTCCAGCGGAAAGGCTTGCGCCTCGTAGCCATCCCATTCGTATTCCGCGCACAGGTCGGCGAATTCGCTGGCCGGCCACATGGCGAACACCAGGGTGCCGTCGTCGGTCTTGGCCAGCGCCCAGCCGTCGCGGTACAGTCCCCATACTTCGCCCGACTCCGCCACCTGCTGCACGAAGCGCGTATAGCGCTGCCGGGCGGGCAGGGTGACCACGTCCGCCAGCTGCTGCGCGCCGAGCTTGATTGCTGAAAGTGTCTGCTCGCTCAAGGTATCCACCGCCAAAATAAATGCCGTCTTCGGGAGGATACGCCGGATCGCGAATCGGTGGCGCAGGCACCGGTCACCATTACCTGGCAGGTAATCGCCAGCCCCCGTTCGCCTGCGGAGAATGGTGCCTGTCGATACGACAGCACCCACAGGAGATGATCATGAACAACGCAAGCACGATTGCCCGCCAGTACCTGGCCGCCTGGAACGAAGCCGACAGCGCCGCGCGCCGCGCACACGTCCGCCAGCTGTTCACCGCCAACGCCCGCTACGTCGACCCGATGATGCAGGGCAGCGGCCACGAAGGCATCGAAACCCTGATCGCCGGCGCCCGGCTGCACTTCCCCGGCCACCGTTTCGAGCTGGCCGGTGTGCCGGACGGCCACAACAACGTGGTGCGCTTTTCGTGGACCCTGCGCGCCCCGGATGGCGACAGCGTGGCACATGGCACCGACATTGCCGTGGTGGCCGGCGACTGCCGCCTGGCCAGCGTCACCGGTTTCCTCGACAAGGCGTGAAGCCTGGGCCACAATCGGCCGCAATCCGGATCGGGAGGCAAGCCATGGATACCGCAGCGCGCGCAGTGGACAACCAGTACTTCAGCGATTTCGCCGCCGCGCTGCGCTATTGGCGCGGCAAGCGCGGGACCAGCCAGCTGAAACTGTCGGTCGATACCGGAATCTCGCAGCGCCACCTGAGCTTCCTGGAGACGGGCAGGGCGGCTCCCAGCCGCGAGCTGATCCTCAAGCTCGGCCTGGTGCTCGACATCCCGCTGCGCCAGCGTAATGCGATGCTGCTGGCGGCGGGCTTCGCGCCGGCCTACCGCGAGCGCAGCGTGTCGGACCCGGAGCTGGCGGCCGTGATGCAGGCGCTCGACTTCATGCTGGCCCAGCAGGCGCCCTATCCGGCCCTGGTGGTCGACCGCCTGTGGAACCTGGTGATGGCGAACGAGCCGGCCGCCCGCATGATGCGTTTTTTCCTCGGCATGCCGGCCCATGCCCCGATCCCGCGCGACGGCTCGGTCAACGTGCTCAAGCTGACGCTCGATCCGGACGGCCTGCGGCGCCATTTGCTGAACTGGGAAGACGTCTGCACCGACCTGCTGCAATGGGTGCAGCGCGAGGCGATGGGCGATGGGCCGGGCAGCGAGGCGAGTGCATTGCTGGACGAGCTGATGGCCTTTCCCGGCATTGCCGGGGCGGCCAGCCAGCCCAACCTGGACCGCCGCGCCCTGCCCTTCCTGCCGGTCCAGCTGCGCAAGGACGAGGTGACGCTGAACCTGTTCACCACCATCACCACACTGGGCACGCCGCACGACGTGACGGTGCACGAGCTGCGCCTGGAATCCTTCTTCCCGGCGGATGCGGCCAGCCGCGAATGGTTCGAGGCACAGGCGCTGTGCTGAACTGAGCTGAGGATAAGATGGGCGTTTTCCACAAGCGCGTCACTCCATGCCCTTCGATCTCCTGCCCTTCAGCCGCATGGCCGGCCTGTTTTTTGTCACCGCCATCGCCGAGCTGCTCGGCTGCTACCTGCCCTTGCTGTGGCTGACCGGGAAGGGCTCCGCCTGGCTGCTGGTTCCGGCGGCCCTCAGCCTGGCGGCCTTCGTCTGGCTCCTGACCCTGCACCCGGCCGCCAGCGGGCGCGTCTACGCCAGCTACGGCGCGGTCTACATCGCCACCGCGCTGGCCTGGTTGTGGATCGTGGACGGCATCAGGCCGGTGTGGAGCGACTATCTCGGCGTTGGGCTGGCGCTGGCGGGCGCCGCCTGCATCGCCCTGGGCCAGCGCCAGGCTTGAACCGTCAGGCGGCGAGCCTGGCCAGCAGGTCCTGCACCACGTCCAGCTGTACCGGCTTGGTCAGGTGTTGGTCGAAGCCGGCCTCGTTCGACTTGCGGCGGTCGCTTTCCGCGCCCCAGCCGGTCAGCGCCACCAGCCTGACGTCTTCCAGCCCTTCCAGCCTGCGCATCGCGCGTGCGGTCTCGTAGCCGTCCATGCCGGGCATGCCGATGTCGAGGAAGGCCACCTGCGGCCGGAAGGCCTGCGCGGCCGCCAGGGCCTCGATGCCGCCATGCGCCACCTGCGTCACGTAGCCGCAGGCTTCCAGGATCATCGACAGCGTCATTACCGCGTCGACGTTGTCGTCCACCACCAGGATCCGGGTGCCGCCGGCGGCGCCGTCCGCGGTCTCCGGGGCGGTCCGCTGCGGCGTATCCTGGGCGCCTTCGGCCAGCGGCAGGCGCACGGTGAAGGTACTGCCGGCGTGCGGCCCGCCGCTCGCTGCCGCCACCGACCCGCCGTGCATGTCCACCAGCCGCCGCACCAGCGACAGGCCGATCCCCAGCCCGCCCTGGGCGCGTTCCAGGTGGTGCCCGACCTGGCTGAACATCTCGAACACCGAGCTGAGTTCCTCCCGGGGGATGCCGATGCCGTTGTCCGATACCGCGATCAGCGCCTCGGGTCCTTCGATGCGCAAGGACAGGCCGATGCGCCCGCCGCTCGGGGTGTACTTGGCGGCGTTGTTGAGCAGGTTGGCCACCACCTGGGCGATGCGGGTCACGTCGGCCTCGACCGGCACCGCATGCGCAGGCACGTCCACTGACAGCTCGTGGCGGCCGGTCTCGATCAGCGGCAGGCTGGTCTCGACGGCGCTCGCGAGCACGCCGCGCAGGTCGGCGCGTTCCTTCTTGAGTTCCAGCTTGCCGCCGCTGATGCGGGCGATGTCGAGCAGGTCGTCGATCAGGTGCACCATGTGGCTGACCTGGCGTTCCATCATCTCGCGCACCCGCGCCACCGAGGCGGCGTTGTCGCCCTTCAGGCGCATGACCGACAGGCCGCTGCGGATCGGCGCCAGCGGGTTGCGCAGCTCGTGCGCCAGGGTGGCCAGGAACTCGGTCTTGCGCCGGTCGGCCTCTTCCAGGTCGCTGGCCAGCTTGCGCAGGGTTTCCTCGGACTGCTTGCGCGCCGTGATGTCGCTGAACAGCAGGGCCACCCGGCGGCTAGCCGGTCCGCCGAGGCGGGTGGCGTAGACGTCGAACCAGCGGCCCATCGCAGGGGCTTCGTTCTCGAAGCGCACCGGCTCGCCCGTTTGCGCGACCCGGCCGTAGGTCTCGAACCAGAACGCGTCGAGGGTCGGGATCATCTCGCGCGCCGTCCTGCCCACCGCGTCGTGCAGGCCGGTATGGGCCTCGAACATCGGATTCATCTCGAGGAAGCGGTAGTCGACCGGCCGGTCCTGCGCGTCGAAGATCATCTCGAAGATGCAGAAGCCCTGGTCGACCGATTCGAACAGGGTGCGATAGCGCTCCTCGCTGGCGCGCAGCTTCTCGGCGGCGCGCCGGCTTTCGGTGGTGTCGACCACGATTGCCACCAGGCCCTGGAATTCGCCGTTCGGGCCGCGTAGCGCGTTCACGCTGCTGGTGGCCGGCATCACGCTGCCGTCGCGGCGCAGGTATTCCTTCTCGACGACGACACCGGCCTCCCCCGCCGCCAGGCGCTGCACCGCGTCCAGTGTCACTGGCACCGAATCGGGTGCCGTGACGTCGAGCACGCTGGCGCCCAGCAGTTCCGATTCAAGGCGCTGCACCATCTCGCAGTACTTCTGGTTGACCAGGGTGATGCGGCCCTCGTGGTCCAGTTGCACCACGCCGGTGGCGGCCTGGCTGACGATCTTCTGGAAGCGTTCGCGGCTTTCGTACAGCTCGATCTCGGCGAGCTTGCGGTCGGTGACGTCGATGCCGTGTACCAGGATGCCCGTCACCCGGCCGGCGGGGTCGCGCAGCGGCATGTAGACCTGGTCGACGAAGCGGCGCTCCAGCGGCGTATCCGGGCGGCGCTGCAGCATCACCGGCACGTCGTTGCCGAACACCGGCTCGCCGCTGCGGTACACCCCGTCCAGCAGTTCGAGGAAACCCTGGCCGGCGATTTCCGGCAGCGCCTCGCGCAGGGGGATGCCGATGTTGGAGCGGCCGCCGACCAGCTGCAGGTAGCGTTCGTTTTCCAGCTCGAACACGTGATCGGGGCCGGTGAACACGCACATGAAGGCCGGCGCCTGGCGGAACACGTCTTCCATGCGCTGCTTGGCGCCGCGCAGCTGGGCCAGCAGGCCTTCGCGCTCGGCCTCGGCGCGCACTTGGCCGGTGATGTCGCGCGAGTTCGCCAGCAGGCCGTCGTGGCCGACCCGGCTGACCGTGACCTCCCACCATTTGACGGTGCCGCCAGCGGTCGGGCAGGGTGCGCGCAGGCGGCCGACGCCGGTGCTGCGCGCCGCCGCCATCGCGGCTTCGACCTCGGCACGGCTTGCCTCAGGCCACAAGTCGGACCAGGGCTGGCCGCGTACCGTTTCGATACCGTCGAGTTCGAGGGCGCGCAGGCCGTTGCTGTTCATCGCGACGATATGGCCGCTCCCATCGAGCAACTTGACGCAGTCGGGACTGGCTTCGAAGAGCTGGTGGCCTAGGATGGCCGGGTCGAGCGCCTGCAAGGCGGCGCGGCTGTCCTGCATAGTAGGGTCCTTGTTGGGTACCCGGCAGTATATCTGCATGCTCCTGGCATCGTCGCCAAATTCGGCAAATTTGTCACACAACTGTTATCGAATGGTCACAAGGAAGTCATCTTCGCTCCCTACCATGCACGGACTTTTCCTAACAACCAACAGGATTACCCGTGAACAAGCCGACCGACCTCGCCCGCATCCCTGTCGACCATGACGACATCGATACGAACGTTTCGTCGAACGAACACTTCAGCACCGTCCTCGAAGCCCGCCTGAGCCGCCGCAGCCTGCTGCGCGGCGGCGCCGCGACGGCTGCCTCCGCCCTGCTGGGCGCCATCGGCCTGAGCGGTTGCGGCGGTTCGGACAATGACATCGCCACCGCCCCCACGCCGCCAACGGGCAGCCCCCCGCCGCCGGCGACGGAAAAACTGCTCGGCTTCGGCGCCGTGTCCAAGAGCCTGGCCGACACGGTCGTCGTGCCGGCCGGCTACACCGCCAGCGTCCTGTATGCGCTGGGCGATCCGCTGACCGCGAACACCGCCGCCTACAAGAACGACGGCAGCGACGCCGACTTCGAGAACCGCGCCGGCGACCACCACGACGGCATGGAGTTCTTCCCGCTGTCCGGCACCGGCACCGCGTCGACCAGCGTCAACGACCGCGGCCTGCTGGCGATGAACCACGAAGCCACCACCGACGAAAAGCTGTCCTCGTTCTTCGTGCACGCGAACGGCGGCACCATGACCCTGCCGCGTCCGGCGGCGGAAGTAGACAAGGAAATGGCGCTGCACGGCCTGTCGGTGGTCGAAGTGCGCCAGAGCGGCGGCAAGTGGGCCTACCAGAAGGATTCGTCGTTCAACCGCCGCGTGCACCAGCAGACCGACGTCGAGATCTCGGGCCCGGTGCGCGGCAACGCGCTGGTGGTCACCAAGTACTCGACCAACGGGACGAAGATTCGCGGCACCCTGAACAACTGCGGCACCGGCAAGACCCCGTGGAATACCTACCTGTCGGGCGAAGAGAACTGGTCCGGCTACTTCACCCGCAGCGCTAGCGATGACGCGGCGCGCGGCGACAAGAGCGTGGCTTCGCTCAACCGCTATGGCCGCAGCCAGGGCGCGGCGTCGCGCCACGGCTGGGAAACCGGCGGCAGCGACGACAAATACCAGCGCTGGGACATCAGCAGGAAGGGCGCGTCGCTCGACGGCAGCGACGACTACCGCAACGAGATGAACGGCATGGGTTACATCGTCGAGATGGATGCCTACGACAAGACCAAATCGATCAAGAAGCGCACCGCGCTGGGCCGCTTCGCCCACGAAAGCGCCGTGTTCGGCAAGCCGGTCGCCGGCCAGCCGCTGGCCGTGTACATGGGCGACGATTCGCGCAACGAATACATCTTCAAGTTCGTCTCGAATGCCGTGTGGGCCGCCGCCGACGCGACACCGCTTGACCGCATCGCCACCGGCGACAAGTACCTCGACAGCGGCAAGCTGTACGTGGCGAAATTTGCCGCCGACGGCAGCGGCCAGTGGATCGAACTCTCGATCGGCAACCCGGCGATCGCCTCCTACGCCGGCTACAAGTTCGCCGACCAGGCCGACGTGCTGGTGAATGCTCGATTAGCCGGCGACGCAGTGGGCGCGACCAAGATGGACCGCCCGGAATGGTGCTCGGTGCACCCCGGCACCGGCGAGATCTACTTCACGCTGACCAACAACAGCAACCGCCGCGTCGAGCCGAGCGGCTCGAGCCAGGCCGCGCCGGACGCCGCCAACCCGCGCGTCTACACCGACATGAAGGGCACGACCGCGCAGCAGGGCAACCCGAACGGCCACATCATCCGCGTCAAGGAAGGCAGCGCCGGCTCCACCGCAACCGGCTTCACCTGGGACGTCTACCTGTTCGGCGCCGAGTCCGGCGCTCCGGCGGGCACCGTCAACCTGTCGGGCCTGACCGCCGACCAGGATTTCTCGAGCCCGGACGGCCTGGCCTTCAGCGCCTCCACCGGCATCTGCTGGATCCAGACCGACGACGGCGCCTACACCGACGTCACCAACTGCATGATGCTGGCCGGCGTGCCGGGACGCGTGGGCGACGGCAAGAAGGTCACCCTGAACTACCCGCGCGCCAACGGCAGCACCCTGAGCGTGGACACCTACGTCGGCCTGAACGCGACCCAGGATACCCTCAAGCGCTTCCTGGTGGGCCCGGTCGGTTCCGAGATCACCGGCATCGCCGAGACTCCGGACGGCAAGGCGCTGTTCGTGAACATCCAGCACCCGGGCGAGAACACCGCCTCCGCCAACATCGCCGATCCGGCTAAGTACACCAGCCAGTGGCCGGCAAACGCCGGCTACGGCGCCGGCAAGCGCCCGCGCTCGGCCACCATCGTGATCACCAAGAACGACGGCGGCCGCATCGGCACCTGAGCCTGAAGCGGCACTGACAGAATCTCCATCCTTTGGGGCTGGACGTCCACACGTCCAGCCTTTTTTTTCGTCCATCGCAAAGAGTATTGATGCGAGGCATGCCAGCATCGTGGATGCGCCCTTCAACGCCGCAGGAGCACGCCATGCCGACCGTCACGCTGTCCACCTATCTCCGCATCACGCGCGCCAGCGCCCTGTTCGATATCCTCATCGTGGCGCCCTTCGCCACGCCCTGGACCTTCCAGCTGCTGTACCCGCAGCTGGGCAAAGTCAATCTCTGGCTGGGCGGTGCGGCGCTGCCGCTTTTCGCCCAGCTCCACATCATGATTACCTGCCTGATGGGCAGCCTGGTGCTGCTGTGGTCGGTGCGGCGCCTGCTGGAACCGAGCCTGGCGCTGGGACGCTACGACGGCGCCGGGCGCTTCCTGTTCGCGACCTGGATGCTGTGGGCGCTGGCCCAGGGCGGGCTGCCGCTGGTCTGGCTGTTCCTGATTCCGGAACTGCTGTGGGGCGTGGCGCAATGGTGGCCGGTGGCGCCGGCGCGCACGGCCCAGCGCAGCAACGGGCCGGGCCTGAAACTCGTGCATGCGTCCTAAGGCAGCAGCACCTCACGCGCGGCCTTCACCAGCGCCGCACCCATGCGTTCGAGCCGGGGCGGCTGGATGCGCCAGGCGTGCCAGTAGAGCGGCACGTCCACGTGCAGCGCGGGCGCCAGGTCCACCAGGCTGCCGTCCTCCAGCATCGCGCCGCACTGCTCCAGCGGTAGCATGCCGTAGCCCATGCCGACCCGGATCGCCGTCACGAAGGGGTCGCTGGCCGGCACGTAGTGGAACGGGTAGGAACCCTCGGGCAGGCCGAAGTGCTTCAGCAGGAAGGCCGACTGCAGCGAGTCCTTGCGGTCGAAGACCACCACCGGCGCGCGGCGCGCGGTCTCGCGGTTGAAGCCGTCGGCGAACCACTGCCGGGCGAAGGCGTTCGACGCGACCATCCGGTAGCGCATCTGGCCCAGCGGGCTCACGCTGCAGCCGTGCATCGGCATCGCCTCGCCCGATATGCAAGCCACCACCCGGCCCTGCTCCAGTAGCGCGAAGGTATGGCCCTGGTTGTCGAGCACGAATTCCACCAGCAGTTCTTCCTGCGCGAGGATCGGCGCCAGTACCGGCAGCAGCCAGGTCGCCAGGGTGTCGTTGTTGACCGCGATCGCCACCCGGGCCGGGCCGTCGTCCATGCCCATCTCGGCCAGGAACTCCGATTCCAGCAGGGTCGAGCGGCGCAGGTACTGCAGCAGGCGCGTGCCCGGCCCGGTCGGCCGGCACGGGCGGCTGCGCACCAGCAGCGGCGTGCCGAAGTCCTGCTCCAGCGCCGAGATGCGCTGCGAGACGGCCGAGGGGCTGAGCGACAGCTGGGCGGCCGCCGCTTCCAGGCTGCCGCTGTCGACGGCGGCGATGAAGGCCGCGCTGCGGCGGGGATCGATCTGCATGGATCAGTTTTGCTTAACTAAGTTTAGAAATCATGAATATATTTGAATTTTGCTGTGTGGTAAGCAAACATGGCGGTTTTCGTCGAGGTGCATCATGTTTTCCCAACAGATTTTCCTGCAGGGGCTGGGTTTGGGAGCCAGCCTGATCATGGCCATCGGTGCGCAGAACGCGCACGTGATCCGTACCGGCGTGCGCGGCCAGCACGTGCTGGCGACGGTCGCCGCCTGCATCGCGGTCGACGTGCTGCTGATCGGGCTTGGCATCGCGGGCCTGGGCGCGCTGGTGGAAGCCTCGCCCACCTTGATGGCGGTGGCGCGCTACGGCGGCGCCGCCTTCCTGGTCTGGTATGGCTGGCGCTGCTGGACGAGCAGCCTGCGCGGCGGCGCGTCGCTCGCGGCGTCGCCGGACGCGAAGGCGCAGACCCTGGGCCGCGCCCTGGCCACCGTGCTGGCGCTGTCGCTGCTCAGCCCGCACGTCTACCTCGATACCGTGGTGCTGCTGGGCGCGGTCGGCAGCAGCCTGGCCGGCGAGGCGCGCCTGTCCTTTGCCCTCGGGGCGATGACGGCCTCGGTGCTGTGGTTCTCGGCGCTCGGCCTGGGCGCCCGGCGCTTTGCAACGGTGCTCGGCCGTCCGGCGGTGTGGCGCGCGATCGAAGCGGCCACCGGTACGCTGATGCTGGTGCTGGCGTATCTGCTGGTACGCGGCGCATAAGCGCGCGGCTCTCGCTATACTCATGATGTCACCTTGACGGAGCCGCAACCATGAGCCACGACCTGCTGTCGAAGCTGGACATCCGCTACCCCATCATCCAGGCCCCGATGGCGGGCGTTTCCACCCCGGCGCTGGCCGCCGCCGTCTCGGAAGCGGGCGGGCTCGGCTCGATCGCCCTGGGCACCTCGACCGTGCAGGCGGCGCGCGCCGCCATCGCGGCGGTGCGCGAGAAGACCGGCCGGCCGTTCAATGCCAACCTGTTCACCCATGCGCCGGCCCAGGCCGATCCGGCGCGCGAAGCCGCCTGGCTGGCCTGGCTGCGTCCGCACTTCGAGCAGTTCGGCGCCGAGCCTCCCGCCGCGCTGTCGGAAATCTACCGCAGCTTCCTGGCGGACGAGGCGATGCTCGAGCTGCTGCTGGAAACGCGTCCGGCCGTGGTCAGCTTCCATTTCGGCCTGCCGCCGCAGGACTGGATCGACGCGCTGAAGGCCGCCGGCGCCGTCCTGTTCACCACCGCGACTTCGCTGGACGAGGCGCTGCGGATCGAGGCGGCCGGCATCGACGTGATCGTCGCCCAGGGCATCGAAGCGGGCGGACACCGCGGCATCTTCGATCCTTCCGCACCCGATCCGGCCTTGCCCACCTTCGAGCTGCTGGAGCAGTTGCGCGACAAGCTCGCGCTGCCGCTGGTCGCGGCTGGCGGCATCATGGACGGCAAACAAATCCGCACCGCCTTCTATCACGGCGCCAGCGCGGTCCAGATGGGCAGCGCCTTCATCGCCTGTCCCGAGTCCTCGGCCCCGCCGCACCACCGCGCGCTGATCGCGCAGGGCAGCGCACTGCAGACCGAACTCACGGCCGTCATCTCCGGACGGCCGGCGCGCGGCATCGTCAACCGATTGTTCCTCAAGGTCGGGGCCGACGGCCATCCGCCGCTGCCGGACTATCCGATCGCCTACGACGCCGCCAAGGCCCTGCATGCGGCCGCGTCCGGCAAGGGCAGCCAGGATTACTCCGTCAACTGGGGTGGCACCAACTTCGCCCAGGCGCGCGCCATGCCGGCGGTCGAACTGATGGCCACCTTGGCGGCGGAAATGGACGAGGAAGCCTAGGCGTCGCGCGCCAGCGGGCGGCAGCGTTCTTCGACCAGGGCATGCAACAGCTTCACCGCGGGCGAAAACTGCCTGCGGTGCGGGCAGACCAGGTTCAATGGGGTGGGCTCGCCCGGCAGCTCCGGCAGCAGCACTTCCAGCCGCCCCTGCGCCACGTCCTGGCTGACGTCGAGCCAGGATTTGTAGGCGATGCCCTCGCCGGCCAGCGCCCAGCGCCGCACCACCTCGGCATCGTCGCTCACCAGCCGCCCCGACACCTGCACCAGCCGCGCGCCCGCAGCCAGCGGGAAGGACCAGCGGTCGTAGGTGCGGCCGCGCAGCCGGTATTGCAGGCAGTTGTGATCGGCCAGCGCGTCTAGCGAACCCGGGCGCCCGTACCGGGCGAGGTAGGCGGGCGAGGCCACCAGCACGCGGCGGTTATGGGGCGCGACCGGCAGGGCGACGTAGCTGGCGTCGTCGATCTGCCCGTAGCGCAGGGCGATGTCGACCGGGTCGCGGAACACGTCCGCCACCTGGTCCGACACCAGGAGCTGGATGTCGAGCCCCGGATGGGCGCGCCGAAATTCCGAGATCCAGGGCAGCAGCAGGTTGCGCCCGAAGTCCGAGGGCGCCGCGATCTGCAGGGTGCCGGTCAGGCAGTTGGCGTCGCCGCGGATGCCGTCGTAACCCTCGCGCAGGGCATCCAGCGCGTCCTGCGCGAAGGGCAGGTAGCGCTTGCCTTCCTCGGTCAGGCGTAGACTGCGGGTGGAGCGCGCGAACAGTCGGATGTCGAGCTCGCGCTCCAGGCGCTGAATAGCCGCGCTGGCTTGCCCGGGCAGCAGATTGACTTCGCGCGCGGCCTTCGAAAAGCTGCCCAGGGCAGCGGTACGGACGAACAGTGCCAGGTCATCCAGCCTGATCATTTTCTCTCCAGCTGTGAAAGTGAAATCGCTCCAGCCGGGTTTTTCATCCCCGGCCTGCTACATAGAATCGTCATTGACCTTGAAACTTACCGGAGATTCAACATGAAAGCAGTAGTGTATACCCAGCATGGCTTGCCCATCAGCGATCCCCAGTCCCTGCAGGAGATCGAGCTGCCGATGCCGCTGGCCGGTCCGCACGACCTGCTGGTGGAAGTGCGCGCCGTCTCCGTCAATCCGGTCGATACCAAGATCCGCCTGGGCAGCCCGGTCACCGAGCCGCGCGTGCTGGGCTGGGACGCCAGCGGCATCGTGCGCGGCGTCGGCAGCGCCGTCACCCTGTTCAAGGAAGGCGACGAAGTGTTCTACGCCGGTTCGCTGCTGCGTCCGGGCTCGAACAGCCAGTTCCAGGCCGTGGACGAGCGCATCGTCGGCCGCAAGCCGGCAACGCTCGATTTCGCCCAGTCGGCCGCCCTGCCCCTGACCGCGATCACGGCCTGGGAGCTGCTGTTCGACCGCCTGCGCATCGCCGAGGGCGGTGGCGGCGGGAAGTCGCTGCTGGTGATCGGCGCGGCCGGCGGAGTCGGCTCGATCCTGTTACAGTTGGCACGCAAGCTCACCGGGCTCACCGTGATCGGCACCGCCTCGCGCGAGGAAACCCGCAACTGGGTGCGCGAGCTCGGCGCCCACCACGTCATCGATCACGCGCAGCCGCTGCGTCCGCAGCTCGAAGCGCTGGGCTTCCCGGCGGCGGACATCGTCATCAGCCTGACGCACACCGACAAGCACTATCCCGCCATCGTCGACGTGCTGGCGCCGCAGGGGCAGTTCGCGCTGATCGACGACCCGGCCAGCCTGGACGCCGTGCCGCTCAAGCGCAAGTCGATCTCGCTGCACTGGGAGCTGATGTTCACGCGCTCGATGTTCGAGACGGACGACATGATCAAGCAGCACAAGCTCCTGAATCTCGTCGCGCAGATGGTCGACGAGGGCAGCCTGCGCACCACGCTCGGCGAGCATTACGGCAGCATCTCGGCGGAGAACCTGCGCCGCGCGCATGCCCTGATCGAGAGCGGCCGCGCGGTCGGCAAGATCGTGCTCGAACATTTTCAAGTCAATGTAATGTAACAAGCTAAGGAAACGAACAAGATGGATATTCTCGCAAGCGCCCGCAAGCGCCACACCGCCAAGGCCTACGACAGCGAACGCCGCGTCCCCGAAGAGCTCATGCAGCAGGTCTACAGCCTGCTGCGCCACAGCCCTTCGTCGGTGAACTCGCAGCCCTGGCACTTCATCGTCGCCAACACCCCCGAGGGCAAGGCGCGCGTGGCCAAGGCGGCGCAGGGCGGCTATGGCTACAACGCGGCGAAGATCCTCGATGCCTCGCACGTGATCGTGTTCTGCTCGCGCATCGACATGGACGACGCCTACCTGGAGCGCCTGCTGGCGCAGGAAGCGCGCGACGGGCGCTTCCGCGACGATGCGGCCCGTGCGGGCCAGGACGCCGGCCGGCGCGGCTATGTGCGCACCCACCGCTACACCACGCGTGACCTGCCGCAATGGCTGGAAAAGCAGGTCTACCTGGCGCTGGGCACCGCCCTGCTGGGCGCGGCCTCGCTCGGCATCGACGCTACGCCGATGGAAGGCTTCGACCAGAAGATCCTGGACGAGGAATTCGGCCTGCACGAGCAGGGCCTGGCCAGCGTGGTGCTGGCCAGCTTCGGCTATAGCTCGGACGCGGACTTCAATGCCGGCCTGCCGAAGTCGCGCCTGCCGGAAGAGCTGACCTTCACTTTCGTCTGATGTCCGCCCGCGCCGCCACGCCTTGCGGTGCCGGCGGCCCGTAGTGGTAATCGGCGGGATCTTGCGGCGCAACCGGGCAACGCTGCGCCGCCAGCACCGCGCGCCGGTAGGACTCCAGCGGCGCCATCCCGAGCCGCGCGCGGCGCGCCTCGACCTGCGCCCGGTCGTCCATGCGGTCGAACGCCAGGGCGCAGTAAATCCCGGTCGGGGCTGACAGCTGCGTCCCGTAATGCTGCGGGCGCTTTTCCATGACCGCGATGCGGTCGTACAGGTAGGCGAAGGACTCGTCCAGGCCGTCGCCGCCCGCGCCGGCGGCCTGCTCGACCAGGGCCAGCGCCTGCTTCTGGAAAACCAGGTCGCGTTCCGCCTGCTGGACCACCAGCCAGGCATTCTTGACTGCCCCTGCGCCATGCGTGGCCGCCGATGGCCAGCCACAGCGCGCCAGCAGGGCCTTCAGGCGTTCCTTGTTGGTGCGGTCGACCAGCTCGACGTGCTGCAAGAGCTTTTGCTGGACTGGGCTCTCGGGGTCGAGGTAGTCGATGCGCTTGCGCAGCGCCTGGCCGGCCTCTTTCATGACCGCGAGTTCGCCGGCCAGTCCGTCGCAGGAGTCGTCGGCCAGGGCGGACAGCGGCAAGGCCAGGCAGGCGGCCAGCAGGGTGGCAGTCAGGCGCATCGTGTTCTCCCATTCATCGTGAAACCAGTGTAGCGGGACGCTCCGCTAGCGTCCATGCGAGGCGCATGGCAAGGTTTTTTCCATGTAGACCGGCACCGCGTTCAGCGAGGACGACAGGAACAGCCGGCGCAAGCCGTGCGCCAATGCCATCGCGTCGAGCGCCGCCAGCAGGCGCCTGGCGATGCCGCGTCCCTGCTGCGCCGGGTCGACGAAGGCCGCATCGAGTTCGCCCGTTTCCAGGTTGAGGATGGCGTAACCCAGGACTTGCCCATCTTCTTCTTCCAGAAGTGCCCCACCGGCTTCCAGCAGGGCTTGCAGCTTGGGCGGCGCCGCCGCGGCGCACCACGCCTCGATGATGTCGCCCGCATAATGGTCCGCGCAGGTGGCGCGGATCGCGCGGGTGCGCAGTTCCCACAGGGCATGGTCGTCAGCTTATCCCGCAGCCGTGCGCTCGTCCAGCTGCCGGGGCAGGATAATGCCCACAGCCGATCCGAGGGGACAAGCATGCTGCGACGAGGCTTCCTGGCAATATCTGCCCTGCTGGCCAGCGGCCGCCTGGTCGCGGCCGAGCGCGACCTGTGGCAGCGCCTGCAGGAAGGCGGCTACGTGCTGCTGATCCGCCATGCCGCCACCCATCCCGGCATCGGCGATCCGCCCGGCTTCCGGCTGGCCGTGTGCAGCACCCAGCGCAACCTGTCGGACCAGGGCCGGCGCGACGCACGCGCGCTCGGCGTCGCCTTCCGTGAACGCGGCATTCCGCTCGGGCCGGTGCTGTCGAGCCGCTGGTGCCGCTGCCTCGACACCGCCCGCCTGGCTTTTGGCCGGGTGGAAGAAGCGCCGATGCTCGATTCCCTGTTCCGCGACAGCGAGGCCGCGGCACGCGCCAAGACCCGCGAAGTGCTGGACCGGGCCGCTGCATGGCGTGGAAACAAGGCCAACCTGGTGCTGGTCACGCACGACGTCAACATCCGCGCCCTGGTGAACGAATATGTGGCGCAGGGCGAGATCGTGGTGGCGCGGCCGGGACCGGACCGGCTGGAAGTGCTCGGAAGGCTGGATGCACAAGATTTGGGCGTACAATAATTTGCCTATTCCTTGACGGGAGACTGTCCATGAAACGCTGGCTTTTACTCGCTGCACTGGTCGCCACCACCGCTTCCGCCCACCATGGCTGGAGCGAATACAACGCCGACAAGCCGCTGACGCTGTCCGGCACCATCGAGGAGTCCGGGTACATGCAGCCGCATGGCTTCGTGCGCCTCAAGACCGCCGACAAGACCTGGCTGGTGGTGCTGGCGCCGCCGGGACGCATGGAAAACCGCGGCCTGCCGAAGGAAAACCTGGCAGTGGGCGGCCAGGCCACGGTTGTTGGTTATCCACACCGCAGCAATGCCGGCGAGCTGCGCGCCGAACGCATCACCATCAAGGACAAGACCACGGAGCTGCGCTGATGCTGCAAGACGCGGCGAGCTTCGCCGCGTCCTTGCCGCTGGCGCAGGCCCTGCGCGAAGGCGCCTGGCTGTACCCGGCCGTCGAGACGCTTCACATCATCGGTTTCACGGTGCTGGTGGGCGCGGTGGCGATGTTCGACCTGCGCGTGCTCGGCTTCGGCCGCCAGCTGCCGGTCAGGGCGCTGGCGCGCCACCTGCTGCCCTGGTCGGCCGGCAGCATGCTGCTGGTGGTTCCCACCGGCCTGCTGCTGTTCGTGGCCGATCCGCTGGCGCTGCTGGCCAACCGCGTGTTCCTGCTCAAGCTTGGCCTGATGGTGCTGGCCGGCCTGAATGCGCTCGCCTTCCACGCCGGGCCTTACCGCCGGGCCGAGGCCTGGCCGGAGCGGGCGCCGCCCCGGGCCATGCTGCATGCCCTGCTCTCCCTGGGCCTGTGGTTCGGCGTGATCGCCTGCGGACGGCTGCTGGCCTATTTCTAGCGCTTGCACTATGCTGGACGGATCATGTGCGTCAACTACCATACCCCTACTCGTGAACAGTTCGGCACGCTCGGCGCCTTCAGCGAGCTGCCTGCCGACTGGCGCTGGCCCGACGAAGTCTGGAAGGACTACAGCGCGCCGATCGTGCGCCGCGGTCGCGACGGCAGCCCTGAAGTCTGCCTGGCCAGCTACGGCATGGTGCCGCGCCGTCACATCCCGCCTGGGGTGAAACCCTTCGACACCATGAACGCGCGCGCCGAATCGCTGGGCGAGCGGCGCTCCTTCGCCCCCGCCTGGCGCCGCCTGCAGCTATGCGCGGTGCCGATGAGCTGGTTCTACGAGCCCTGCTACGAAAGCGGCCGCGCGCTGCGCCATGCGATCGGCATGCACGACGACAGCCCCTTCCTCGTTGCCGGCCTGTGGCGCGAGTGGACCGAGGCCGACGGCCGGGTCGAGTCCTCGTTCACGCAGATCACGATCAACGCCGACGAGCACCCCTTGATGTCGCGCATGCACAAGCCCGGCGACGAGAAGCGCTCGCTGGTGGTGGTCAGGCCGGAAGAACTCGAGGACTGGCTGGCCTGCCGCGACGTGGAGACGGCGCGCAGTTTTCTCCGCCACTATCCGGCGGCAGGGATGAAGACCTGGGCGGCGCCGCAGACGGTCAAGAAAGCCCCCGAGCCGTCGCCGAACCTGTCGCTGTTCTAGCGCTCGGGCGCGCACCCTGCGATCATGCTAGAGTTTCAGCATCATGCTGAAACCACTCGCCACCTTCGCCATCGCCGCCGCCATTGCCGTCCCGGCCCAGGCAGCCGTCCCGGTCTACGGCTTCGTCGTCAAGAACACCTATCCGCACGACCCGAAGGCCTTCACCCAGGGCCTGTTCTTCCGCGACGGCCACCTGTACGAGACGACGGGCCGCAACGGCAGCTCCTCGCTGCGCAAGGTCGACCTCAAGAGCGGCAAGGTGCTGCAAAAGGCCGACATGCCGGCGGAAGTCTTCGGCGAAGGCTCGACCCCGGTCGGGAACAGCATCCTCGCCCTCACCTGGACTTCGCAGGTCGGATACGTGTTCGACATGAAGACCTTCAAGCTGAAGCAGACCTTCAAGTATGTCGGCGAAGGCTGGGGCCTGGCCAGCGACGCGAAAGGGGTCTACATGAGCGACGGCAGCTCCTTCATCCGGGTCCTGGAACCGACGACCATGAAGGAAGTGCGTCGCGTCCAGGTGACGCACCAGGGCCAGCCGATCGCCCAGCTGAACGAGCTCGAGATGGTCGAGGGCGAGCTGTTCTCGAATGTCTGGGGCACCGACCTGATCCTGCGTATCGATCCGGACAGCGGTAAGGTGAAAGGCGTGATCAACCTCGAAGGCCTGCTGCCCCCGGCGCAGCGCGGCACCCTCGACCCGGACGCGGTCCTGAACGGCATCGCCTGGGACAGCAAGGGCAAGCGCCTGTTCGTCACCGGCAAGCTGTGGCCCAGGCTGTACGAGATCGAACTGGTGCCGCAGAAGCGCTAGCTCAGTGATCCTGGCTGGTCACATCGATGACCACCTTCCCGAAGTGCGAGCCTGACTCCATGTAGCGGTAGGCCTCCTGGGCCCGCGCGAACGGGAACACGCGGTCGATCACCGGCTTCAGGCCGGTGACGTCGGCGAAGCGCATCACGTCTTCCAGCATCGCGCGGCTGCCCACGAAGATGCCGACCATGCGCTTGGCGGTGGCCAGCAGCGAAGCCGGGTTCACCTCGCCGCCGAAGCCGCTGACGCCGCCGATGATCGCTACCGTCCCGCCCATCGCCGCCGCCGATACCGAGCGGTTGACCGTGCCCTTGCCGCCGACTTCCAGCACCACGTTCGCGCCCCTGCCCTGCGTCATGGCCAGCACTTCCTCGTGCCATTCGGGGATTTCCTGGTAGTTGATCGTGTGGTGCGCCCCGAGATGGCGGGCGCGCTGCAGCTTCTCGTCGCTCGAGGAGGTGATGATGGTGCGCAGGCCGGCGGCCTTGGCCAGTTGCATGCCCAGCACCGAGACGCCGCCGGTTCCGAGCAGCAGCACGGTATCGCCCGGCTTGAGTCCGTTGCTGGACACGAAGATCGCATTCCACGCGGTGACGCCGGCGCAGGGCATGGTGGAAGCCTCGACGAAGCTCAGCGAGGCCGGGATCTTCGCCAGCGCGTCCTCGTGCAGCACCACTTCCTCGGCCAGCATGCCGTCGATGTCGCCGCCCAGGGCGTGGCGGATCTTGTCGGCCGAGGTCATGCCGTCCTGCCAGTAGGGGAAGAAGGAGCCCGCCACGCGGTCGCCGACCTGCACGCGCGTGACGCCCGGCCCGACTTCCAGGACTTCGCCGGCGCCGTCCGAGCAGGGGATGATCGGATCGTCCACGGTGACGAGGTAGTTGCCGCTGGCGACCATCAGGTCGCGGTAGTTCAGCGACACCGCATGCACGCGGATGCGCACCTCGCCGTGGCCGAGGTTGCGGTCGGGGTAGTCGATGCACTGCAGCGCCTCGATGTTTGCGCCGGGAAGAATCTGGTATGCCTTCATGGGGGTCTCCTGAGGATGAAAGAGGTCACATCGGCTTGGCCACCATCAGCCAGAAGATCACCACGAAGGCGATGAAGGCCGGCACGCCGAGCGTGACCCAGATGCGGAAGTAGCGCCAGTACTGCGGCGTGAGTTCGGTGCCTGTGCGCGCCGCCTCCTGGGCGATGTCGCGCATGCGGATCTGCAGCCACACCACCGGCAACCAGCAGGCGCCGGCCAGCACGTACAGTGTGATCGACCACATGATCCACTTGCTGTGCAGCGGGTAGCCGGCCAGGTGGATCAGGTAGAAGCCGGTGAGCGGCTGCGCGATCGCGGTGGTCGCCGTGAACAGCCAGTCGGCCACCACCACGTACTTCGCCACCACGGCGATCGCGCGCACGTCGCGGCTGACGTTGGCGAACAGCATGTACCAGGCCGAGCCGATGCCGGTGCCGAACAGGAAGGTGGACGACAGGATGTGCAGCCACTTGACGACGACGTAGTCCATTTATCTTTCCTCCAGTTCGTAGAGCAGCCAGATGGCCGCCAGCATGGGCAGGTTCTTGGTGAGCGGCCCGTAGGGATGCAGCAGGAATTCCGGCAGCTTGACGGCGATGACGACGGTGTAGAAGCCGATCAGGCCGAGCTGCGCCAGCCACAGCCAGCGCCGCCGCGCCAGCAACAGGATGCCCAGGCCCAGCGCCAGGTCGAAGGTGGCGGCGCCGTACAGCATCAGGGGCTGCAGGTCCGGCGGAATGCCGGTGCGGGCCAGCAGATCGTAGCTGGCCTCGACCGGGTACAGGCCGTAGGAGACGATCGCGGTGATGATCCACACCGCCACGATCGACAGGCGCAGGACCGGCAGCAGCCAGCCCAGCTTGGCCTGGGTGCGCTCGGCGCCGGGATTGCGGATGAAGTCCTGTACCGGGCGCGGCGGATGGCCGAGCAGCTGGGTCGTCATTGATACGTCGCCGGCATTGCCGCGGTCCAGCATGCGCAGCGCCTCCTCGTCGAGCAGTCCGCCCGGCAGCACGCGGCCGAACTTCGCCATCAGGCGCGCCAGCGCGCCGGGCAGCCGCAGTACCGGCTGGCGCCCCATTCCCGTGCTTGTGCGCAGTGCCTGCAGATAGTCGGTGAAGGGCATCGCCTGGGGGCCGACCAGGGGCACGCGCAGGGCCGTGCCGTTAGCGGGCGGCAGCGGCAGGCGGTGCTTGAGCAGGCCGGTGACGGCCGCCACCAGGTCGTCGATGTGGATCGGCTGCACCAGCTGGGGTGCGCTGCCGAAGCGCAGCGTGAGCGGCATGCTGGCCAGGGTGCGGAATACCCTGGCGCTGGTTCCCTCGCTGCCGTATACCAGCGAGGGCTGCACGATGTAGGCGCGTACGGGAAGCGAGGCCAGGTAGTCGTCCGCCGCCTTCTTGGACAGGTGGTAGCGGGTGTCGGCCGCGCGGTCGGCGCCCAGGGCCGAGAGCTGGATCACCATCTGCACCTCGTGCGATTCGGCGCAGGCGGCGAACAGGGCGCGCGGCGCTTCGGTGTGCAGGCGCTCGAAGGTCTGGCTGCCGGTTTCGCGGAAAATACCGACCGTGTTGATCACCACGTCGATGCCGGAAAGGCGCGCCAGCCAGGCGGATTTATCGGTATCTTGGGTGAAGTCCGCATGGATGGTGGCGAGACGCGCGCTGTTGCCGGATTCGGTACTGCTCCTGGGCCGGCGCACCGCGCAGACGACGTGGTGGCCTTCGGCCAGCAATGCCTGCAGCAGGTGTTGTCCGATGAAACCGCTGGCTCCCGTCAGCAAGATCCGCATCCATGCTTCCTTTCACGCAATTCAAGTGTAACCCGATCAAGAGGACCCTATGCAAACGCAAGCCTGGAACTCGGCACTACAGCGCGGCCTCGTCGGCGGCGCCACCTCCAGCATCCTGTCGACGGTGGCGCTGGCGGCCCTCGGCAAGAAGGAAGTCGGCAGCGCCTATGCGCCCACCAATGCGGTCAGCCACTGGCTCTACGGTGACAAGGCGGCGCGCCACAGCGGCCCGTCCATGCGCTACACCGTGCCGGGCTACCTGATCCACCATGCCAGCGCCACCTTCTGGTCGATCCTGTTCGAGCGCTTCGCCGGCAAGTATCTCGACCGCAATACGCCGGTCGGCATGCTGACCGCGGCGGTGGCCACCTCGGCCTTCGCCTGCTTCGCCGATTACCAGCTGACACCCAGGCGCTTCCGCCCCGGCTACGAAAAGCACCTGTCCAAGCCTTCGCTGGCCGTCGTGTATGCGGGCTTTGCGCTGGGCCTGGCGGCGGGCGCCGCGCTAATGCGACGCAAGTAGTCTAGAGCAGGCGGAAAAAACGTGCCGCCCTATGTCTATGCGTTAATAGTGCACGGGTCATCGGCTTCCTCGACGTGGTGATCAACCACGAATTCCTGTTCGCGGCGCTGTTCGCCTCGCTCGCTTGGTGCGAGTGGCACGGGGCCTTCGTCTGGTGGATCGAGGCGCTGTTCGCCGGTGAACTGCTGGTCACGGCGCGCGATGGCCCTGGGCGCGTTTGCCTGGGGCGTGCGCGATGCACGCGCGTCGCTGCGCCTTGGCAGTGGGCCGATATCGGCCTGACGCGGAAATAAAAAGGCCGCCCGAAGGCGGCCTCGAATCACTGATTGGAAAGCATCAGAATTCGTAACGTGCCGTGAAGCGCACGCCGCGCGGCGTCTGGTACGAGGTCGGACGGCGCCAGTTCAGGTTCAGGCGGCCTTCCACGTCGCTGGTAGTGGCACGGCTGTAGTCGCGTTGCTCGTCGACCTCGGTCACTTTCTGCGAGTTGAAGACGTTGAACACATCGACCTGCAGGGTCAGCTTGTGCGTACCGAATTTCCGCAGGTAGGCAAAGGACATGTCCAGCGACGAGCTCCAGGGCGTGCGGCCGAAGGTACCGCGGTTGTGCAGCTCGCTCTTGCCCTGCGCATTCAGGCAGTAGTACGAGGACGCGACGTTATATCCGGAGGCGTCGTCGTAGTCGAACGCGTCGTAGGGCACGTAGCCGATGCAGCTGATCGGACGGCCGGAAGCGACGGTGGCGTTGAAGCCCAGGCGCATCCGCTCGTTGAGCATGTAGTTGCCGAAGGCTTTCAGCACGTGGCGGCGGTCATTCGACAGGTAGCCTTCCGAACCATGGGTCAGCGACGGGAAGTCGAAGTCCTGCGACACGCCTGCGTCTTCCTGGTTGATGACCGAGTTCA
Organism: Massilia sp. LC238; assembly: GCF_000735635.1. Lineage (NCBI taxonomy): Bacteria > Pseudomonadati > Pseudomonadota > Betaproteobacteria > Burkholderiales > Oxalobacteraceae > Massilia > Massilia sp. LC238. Next base: position 125,935 of record NZ_JNNN01000080.1, read on the forward strand.
CATAGCCTTCGGCCGAACCTTTCGATTTCGACAGGGTGTACGAAGCGTTCAGGCTCCACTTGCCGTCGAACGGGCGGTCCAGCGAGAACTCCAGCGGCGCGTACTTGCGGGTGTACTTCTCCAGGCCGATGTAGGCAGCCGGGAAGGTAACCGGCACCAGCTTGCCGTTGTTGTCGAGATCGACCTGCAGCGTGACGTCCTCGCCCGGATTGACCATCATGCACTGCGCCATGGTGCCCGAATCGAAGTTCGGGTGACCATTGTCTTCAGCCCATCGCTGGAATGCCGAGTGAGAACAGTAATCGTCCATGCCGTTGTTGACCTTGCGGAAGACGGCGCGCGCACCGAAGCTCCACCCCTTCATCACCGCTTGCTGGAAGCCCAGGATCAGCTCGTCCTGCGACATCGGCTTGAGGTTCATGTCGGCCACGGTGGCCGGATTCGGCAGCTTGCCGTCGCCATTGACCAGCGGGGTACCGACTTCGGTCAGGCCAAGCGGGGCGGCAGTAACCGGGTCCATGCCGGTGTAGCGGTAGAAGCGGTCGACCGAATATTCACCGCGGGTGGCGCGGATGTTGGTGTTGGACGCGACCGGGATGAAGTAGCGGCCCAGGGTGCCGTACAGCTTGGTGGTGGCGTCACCCTTGACGTCCCACGAGAAGCCCAGGCGCGGCGCCTTCAGGTTCTTGGCCTCGACGAAGCTGACGCCCTCGCCGTTCATGTTGTCGAAGGATTCCCAGCGCATGCCGCCGTACAGCAGGAGGTTGTCCGTAACTTTCCAGTTGTCCTCGATGTAGTAGGCATCGTTCTAGACTTCGAATTCGCCCGTGGTACTGGTGACCGTGCGGCCGCGCACGTAAAGCGAGCCCGGCGCCACCGCATTGGCCACGCCGTTGATGGCGCCGGTGGTGCTGCGCAGGTAACGCCAGTAGATGCCGCCCGAGAAGGCGTCGCCGGCCTGCCTGGATGTGAATTTCTGCGAGTCGACACCGCCGCGCAGCGAGTGCGAACCGATGGTCCAGTCGGCGTCGATACGGAAGGCACGGCGCTTGTCTTCGTCGAACTTGGGTGCGTTCGGGTCACGGGCGCTCAGCAGGAAGGGTTCGTTCCAGCAGCCGAGCTTGTTGACGTCGACGTCGTACACGGTCGGGCAGTCCAGGGCCGCCACGCGGTAGCCGGTGGTCCTCGGCTGCTTGTCGTCGACGGCGCCGACCAGGGCCGACAGCGTGAAGTTGTCGGTCAGGTAGCCGGTGTACTTGCCGATCAGGGTGTGGCCGCCGGATTCGATCGTACCGGTGCCTGGCGTGCCGACGTGGCTGCTGGCCCATTCCTGGCCTTCGGCATGGACATAGTCGATGTAGTCGGTCTTGCTCTTGTTGCTGATGCCGGTGAACTCGAGGCGGTGCGTCTCGTTCGGCGTGAAGTCGACCTTGATCATGCCGTTCGGCTGGGTCGACTTGGTCTCGGTGCTGCGGTTCTGCAGGAAGGTGTCGGTGGTGTCGCGGCGCCCTTCGAGCACGCCGAAGACGAACAGCTTGTCCTTGATGATCGGGCCGCCCGCATAGACGTTGGCGTTCAGGTCCGTCTGCTTGTTGTACTTGCGGAAGACCTTGTACTTGGCGTTGTCGGGATCGAGATCGAGCAGGTTCTGGCCGCTGGCCTGCAGCGATTCGGGCGAGAAATAGACCGAAGCGCCGCCCTTCCAGGTGTTGGTGCCGCGCTTGGTGACGATGCTGATCACGCCGCCCAGGGAACGGCCGTACTCGGCGCCGTAGCCGCCGCTCTTGACCTGCTGCGCGCCGATGGCTTCGAACGGCAGGTTGGAATACGAGAGGAAGTTACGGATATTGGTGACGTCGAAGCCGTTGATGTAGTAGCCGTTTTCGGCAACCGATGCGCCGGCGAAGGACGGCAGGCTGCCGCCGCCCAGGTCCGGGTCGCCCCGGACCACGCCCGGGGCCAGGATCGCGATCGCGTTGATGTCGCGCGCCACCGGCAGCGCCGCGATCTGGTCGGCGGTGAAAACGGTGCTGGTTTCCGCCGTCGAGGTGTCGATCAGGCTGTGGCTACCCTGCACGACCACCCGTGCCACGGTGTCGCCTCCGAGGTCGACGGCAGTACCGGAACCGATCGCGACGTTCACGTCGCGGGTGATGCCGCCGCCTTCGACGCGGTAGGAGCCCGGCTGGAGCTTGGCAGCGGTATAGGTGCCGTTCGCATCGACGGTGATCTGGCGCGTCGCGCCATTCTCGATGCTGGTAATCGTGATCTTGTCACCGGGCTTGCCGCGGCCATAAATCGAGCCTTCGGAACTCTGCGCGATGGCGACAGAGGAAATCAACATGCCAACTGCAATTGCGGCGGCGCTAAGCTGACAGCACCCGGATGAGAAACGCATAGATGCTCTTGGTTGTTATGAACATTGTTTTATCAGTCGCGGTCAACATATTGCTACCGCGAATGATTTATTGGCGGAGTATCCATGCTGGCAATTTGTCAAATAGTTGTCTATTTACGCAGCATGTTTTGTAAATATCATGCACCGCGAGTGCGTTTTGACGCGGGGAAGCGCCAGGCCGCAGTGCGGCCTGGCGTTTTGTATGCAGGGGGACTGGCCGGGGCGGCCATGGGAGGAGGAAGGACGGGCGGGATCTGGTCCCGCCCTGCTTGATCAGTGGGCGGCTTTCTTGCCGCGCATGCGTTGCACGAGGGTCACGACCATCAGCACTAGGGCGCCGACCACGACCCCGGCCAGCGCATCGACGATGGTCGGGGTGATCGCCGCCAGCACGCCGCCGACGCCCGGCACGCCGGCCGTCACCTGCGCCGCGCCTTCGGCGAAGTGGTGCAGCGGCTCCCAGGCGTGGGCGATGATGCCGCCGCCGACCATGAACATGGCCGCGGTGCCGGCAATCGACAGGAACTTCATCAGCTTCGGCGCGGTGGCCAGCAGCAGCCTGCCGGTGCCGCGCGCCAGGCCGCTGGCTTTCTGGCTCAGGGACAGGCCGGCGTCGTCCATCTTGACGATGCCCGCCACCAGGCCGTACACGCCGACCGTCATCGCCAGTGCGATGGTGACCAGCACCAGCACCTGCTGGTTGAACGGCGCGTTTTCCACGGTGCCGAGGGCGATCACGATGATCTCCGCCGACAGGATGAAGTCGGTGCGCACCGCGCCCTTGATCTTCTCCTTTTCCATCGCGCACATGTCCACCGCCGGGTTGGCCACGGCAGCGGCGAGCTCGGCACGGCGCTGATCGTCTTCTTCCTTACTGTGCAGGAACTTGTGCGCCAGCTTCTCGAAACCTTCGTAGCACAGGAAGGCGCCACCGATCACCAAGAGCGGGGTGATCAGCCAGGGCACGAAGGCCGAGATCGCCAGCGCCGCCGGCACCAGGATCGCCTTGTTCTTGAACGAGCCCTTGGCCACTGCCCACACCACCGGCAATTCGCGCTCGGCGTTGACGCCGGTGACCTGCTGCGCATTGAGCGCCAGGTCGTCGCCGAGCACGCCGGCGGTCTTCTTCGCCGCCACCTTGCTCATCGCCGCAACGTCGTCGAGGATCGTCGCGATATCGTCCAGTAATGCTAGCAAACTGCCTGCAGCCATTGTTCATGCTCCAATCATGTCAAGTTCGCCACATCTTACCTGAGCCCGTAAAGCTGGTCACACGGTTCAGCGCGGCTTTATGCATTTCAGTCGCGTAAATCTGCATCTCGTCGCTTTTGCCGGGCATCCGGAAAATCGCGTACGTATAGTGCAGGCTGTTGGCTGCGGTACTGCAGCCTCGCCACCGAAGGAGATGCCATGAATACCGAATCGACCCTGCAAGCAGCACAGATCGCGGCACCAGTGCGCCGTGCTCGTCCGCCGAAACGCAAGACCCGCATCACGATCTACCTCGACGACGAAGTCCTGAACGAATTCCGCAACCTGTCGGAACGCTGCGGCACCGGTTACCAGACCCTGATCAACGCCGCCCTGCGCCACCGCCTGGCGGCGCAGGGCGTGGAAAACAGCCTGGCCTGAGGCTGCGCGTCGATTCACCTCCGGACGGGATTACATAGAGCAATTCTTTTGTGCTAATCTTCCCGCTCTTTTAACCCCGGAGGGACTTATGAAAAAAGGCGAACTGATCGCGGAATTCGCGAAGCGCACCGAGATGTCCGGCGCGGCTGCCAACACCGCCGTCAACACGATCATCGAGATCATCACCGAGCGCCTGAAGAAGGGTGACACGGTCGGCATCACCGGCTTCGGCACCTTCTCGGTCACCAAGCGCGCTGCGCGCAAGGGCCGCAACCCGGCAACCGGCGATGTCATCAAGATCGCAGCATCGAAGACCCCGCGCTTCGCTGCCGGTGCGACGCTGAAAGCAGCTGTCAACCCAAAGAAGAAGTAAGCAGTACCCTGGCCTTGCGCCGCGCTCCGGTTGATCCGGACGCGTGCGCTGGCCCGTTTTGCATTACCCTCCTCCGCCTTTCCCTTCCTTTTCCCCTAGCAGCATGAGCTTCGCTACCTGGGTCGCCTTCGTCATCGCCGGTTCCCTGATCGCCATTTCGCCCGGTTCCGGCGCGGTGCTGTCGATGTCGCACGGCCTCGCGTATGGCCTGAAGAAAGCCAGCGCGACCGTGCTGGGCCTGCAGCTCGGCCTGATCCTGGTGCTGGTGATCGCCGGCGCCGGCGTCGGTTCGCTGCTGCTGGCGTCCTCGTTGGCGTTTACCGCGGTGAAGATCGTCGGCGCGCTGTACCTGATCTACCTGGGTATCGCGCAGTGGCGCGCGCCGGCGGCGCCGGCCGCCGATGCCGGCGCGATGAGCAGCGCCGGCCTGCCCGCCCACCCGGGCTTCGGGAAGCGCGTGATGACCGGCTTTCTCACCAATGCCACCAACCCCAAGGGCATCATTTTCATGGTCGCGGTGCTGCCCCAGTTCATCAACCAGAAAGCGCCGCTGCTGCCGCAGCTGGCCATCCTCGGGGTGACCATGGTAACCATCGATTCGATCGTCATGCACGGCTATGCCGGCATGGCATCCATGATGCAGCGTTTCCTGCGCGACGTGCGCGCCGTGAAGCTGCAGAACCGCATCTTCGGCGCCGTGCTGGTGGTGATGGGCACGCTGTTATTCCTCGTTGAACCGGGCCGCCGCGCCTAAGGGGACGAGGCACCGCTGCCGCTGCTTGTGTATCTGTCACTCAGCAGTTGAAACTTTCTGTAAGTTGCGTATTCCCCGCACGCTTTTGTGCGTTGTAATCAGGTAGCCGTCCTTCGTCCACCTAGCGGAGCCACCATGAACAAGCGATTCGCCCGTACCGCCGTGATGCTCGCGCTCACGGCTTTATCCACTGCCGCCCTGGCGCAGGGCACGCTGGAGACCGAGCCGCCGGGCCGCGTCGGCCGCGTTTCGCTGGCCCAAGGCAAGGTCAGCATCAGCGGCGACGTGGGCGAGTCCGCCACTGCCGCCCTGGTCAACTGGCCGGTCACCAGCCGCAACCTGATCACCACCGAACCGAACGGACGCACCGAAGTGCGGATCGGCTCGACCGCGATTCGCATCGACGGCGACAGCTCGCTCGAAGTGAGCGAACTGGACGACGACAGCCTGCGCCTGCGCCTGCACTACGGCAGCGCCAGCATCCGCATCCTGAACGAGGACGTGCTGCCGGAATTCGAACTGAGCACGCCCCAGGGCCGCGTGCGCATGCTCAAACCCGGCCGCCTGCGCGTGGACGCCGAGCGCGTGCGCGATACCAGCGTGGTCAGCGTGTTCGATGGCGAGGCCCAGGTCGATGGCGGCGGCGCCAGCCTGACCATCCGCGCCGGCCGCAGCGCCGAGCTGCGCGACGACGACGTGCGCACATTGCAGGCGCAACGCGACGCTTTCGACGACTGGGCATTGGGGCGCGACCGGGAGCTCGACGGTGCGCGCTCGGCGCAGTACGTCACCACCGAGATGACCGGCTACGAAGAGCTGGACCGCCACGGCATCTGGCAGGACGACATCGAGTACGGTCCGCTGTGGATCCCGTCGGTCACCTCGAGCTGGGTGCCCTACCGCGACGGCCGCTGGACCTGGATCGCCCCCTGGGGCTGGACCTGGGTCGACAATGCGCCCTGGGGCTATGCGCCCTTCCACTACGGCCGCTGGGTGCACGTGAAGAACCGCTGGGCCTGGGCCCCGGGCCGCAAGGAACACTACGGCCGCCGTCCGATCTGGGCGCCGGCGCTGGTCGGCTGGGTCGGCGGCAGCGGCTGGAGCGCGAGCTTCCACCAGCACGGTTCGCGCCCGGCCACCGGCTGGTACCCGCTGGGCCCGCGCGACCACTACATGCCGCACTACCGCCTGTCGGACGAGCGCCTGCGCCGCCTGAACTCCTGGGGCTGGCGCGACCGCAAGGACGGCGAGCGCCGCGACCGCAACCGCGATCGTGGCGACGGACCGGGCATCCCCGACTATCGCCAGCGCGGCCTGACCGTGGTCCCGCATGCCAACTTCGGCCAGCGCGGCCAGGTCGTGGTGCCGGACGTGCCGCGCGCCACCCTGCCGGGCGTCATCCCGAGCGGTCCGGGCACCGCGCCGCCGGCGCCGCTGGCATGGCGCGACCGCGCGGCCCGCCGCGACAGCGACCGCGACGGTATTCCCGACCGCATCGACCGTATCGACGGACCGCGTGACCGCGATGGGGACGGCATTCCGAACCGGGTCGACACCCGGCCGGGCGGCATCCGCGACCGCGCCGACCGTGACGGCGACGGCATCCGCAACCGTGTCGACCGTGATCGGGATGGCGACGGCATCCCGAACCGCGTCGACCGCGACGGCTGGGGCCGGGATCGCGCCGACCGCGGCCAGCGTCCGCCGGTGCTGACGACCACTCCGGCGCCCCGTCCGCCGGTGGCGGCGACGCCGGGCCAGCAGCCGTTCCAGCCGGGCGCGATCACGACCGTGCAGCCGCCGGCGCCGGCGCTGGTGCAGGAACCCGCCCGTCCGCAGTGGGGACGTGGACGCGAGGACGAGCGCCGCGAACGTCCCGAGCGTGCCGAGCGCTGGGACCGTGGCGAGCGTGGCGACCGCGGCGAGCGATTCGAGGGCCGCCGCGAGCGTCCGCAGCCGGTAGCGGCGATGCCGCAGCCGGCTGCACCGAGCATGCCCCCGCCGCAGGCGGTTGCGCCCCCGCCGCCACGCGTGATGGCGCCGCCGCCTGCGCCGATGGCAGCCCCGCCCGCGCCGCCGCCGGCGCGCGCCAGGCTCGAACGCCGCTCCGAAGCCCTGGACCACGGGCGGCCCAACGAAAGAGAACGCTGATGTGAAGGCGGCGGCGGCGCCGTCCATGCCGCCGTTTGCGCCGCCCGTCACGCCAGGCTGCCGTTCGTCGCATAGCGCTCGCGGCATGGACGGCGGAGGAATACAGTGGCATCACTCGCTCGCAGGCAGCAGCGCTGCTCCGAGCGACCCCATGTCCCGCTATTCTTCCCATTCCAAAAAGAATAGTTCAGGCCGGCCACAGCGCCGGCCTTTTTTTTCGCCCCTGCAGCACCATATGGGATTGGCTACAATGCCGCTTTGCACAGGACAAATACCATGGACCAGAAAGAATCCCTCATCGAATATCCGAGCGACTTCCCGATCAAGGTGATGGGCGCGACGCATGTCGATTTCGCTTCGACAATTGTCGAAGTGATTACGCAACTGGATCCGACTTTCCACGCCGACAAGATGCAAAGCCGTCCTTCCGCCAAGGGCAACTACACCGGCCTGACCGTGACCGTGCGCGCCACCAGCCGCGAGATGCTGGACGACGTCTATCGCGCCCTGTCCTCGCACCACATGGTCAAGATGGTGCTGTAAAGGGTCAAAGGGATGGACGGCCGGCGGGCACGATGCATCGCGCTGGCTTATAATGACAGGGCTGTCCATATTCCCGCCCTATACCCACATGTCCGCTACCCGTCCCGCCACGCCGCTGATCCGTGAGCTCGGCCGCGCCGACTACGAACCGACCTTCGCCACGATGCGCGCCTTTACCGACGCGCGCACGCCCGACACGCAGGACGAGCTGTGGATCGTCGAGCATCCCCCCGTGTACACGCTGGGCCTGGGTGCCGACCGCGCCCACGTGCTGGCGCCCCACGATATCCCGGTGGTCCAGACCGACCGCGGCGGCGAGGTGACCTACCACGGTCCCGGCCAGGTCGTGATCTACCTGCTGATGGACCTGCGCCGCAACAAGCCGGGCGGCAAGCTGTACGCCCGCCAGTTTGTGGCAAAAATCGAACAGGCGGTCATCGAGGTGCTGGCGGCGTATAATCTCGCGGGCGAACGCGTTGCCGGGGCGCCCGGCATCTATATCGCGCAAGGGCCACGCAAGGGCGCGAAGATCGCCGCCCTCGGCCTCAAGGTGCGCGGCAACGGCTGCACCTACCATGGCGTGTCGCTGAACGTGGCGATGGACCTGGCCCCGTTCACGTGGATCAACCCGTGCGGATACTCGGGCCTGGCCACGGTCGACATGCGCACCATGGGTGTGGAAGCCCCGCTGGCGGATGTCCAGCAGGCGCTGGCGCAGGAACTCGTGCGCCAACTGGCATCGACCGAAGCGGAAGAGCCAGCAACGAACAACCTCTGAATGGAAGCCCCTTCCGGGCTCAAGCCAATGACCACCGACACCACCACCGGCACCGCCCAAGCTTACGACGCCACCGAAAAGCAGAAAGGCGCCAGCAAGACCGCGCGCATCCCGATCAAGATCGTTCCGATCGCCGACATCGAGCGCCTCAAAAAGCCGGACTGGATCCGCGTGAAGGCCGCGACCGCCTCGTCGCGCTTCTACGAGATCAAGGACATCCTGCGCGCCAACAAGCTGGTGACCGTGTGCGAAGAGGCGAGCTGCCCGAACATCGGCGAATGCTTCGGCAAGGGCACCGCGACCTTCATGATCATGGGCGACAAGTGCACCCGCCGCTGCCCGTTCTGCGACGTCGGCCACGGCCGTCCGGATCCGCTGGACGTGAACGAGCCGGGCAACCTGGCCAAGACCATCGCCGACCTGCGCCTGTCCTACGTCGTGATCACCTCGGTGGACCGCGACGACCTGCGTGACGGCGGCGCCGGCCACTTCGTCGAGTGCATCACCAAGACCCGCGCCTTGAGCCCGAACACCAAGATCGAAGTGCTGGTGCCGGACTTCCGCGGGCGCCTGGAAAAGGCCCTGAACATCTTCGCCGACGGCCTGCCGGACGTGATGAACCACAACCTGGAAACCGTACCGCGCCTGTACAAGGAAGCGCGCCCGGGCGCCGACTACAAGCACTCGCTGGTGCTGCTGCGCGACTTCAAGAAGATGTACCCGACCGCGGTCACCAAGTCCGGCCTGATGGTCGGCCTGGGCGAGACCGACGAGGAAATCCTGGAAGTGATGCGCGACATGCGCGAGCACGACATCGACATGCTGACCATCGGCCAGTACCTGGCGCCGTCGAACTCGCACCTGCCGGTGCGCCGCTACGTGCACCCGGATACCTTCAAGATGTTCGAAGAGAAGGCCTACGAAATGGGCTTCGTGCACGCCGCCGTGGGCGCGATGGTGCGTTCGTCCTACCATGCCGACCAGCAGGCGCACGAAGCGGGCGTTGCTGCCTGATTCGCGCTTAAGCAGGTTTGCAGGGCCAGCCAGTCGCTGTACGCGACGGAGCTGGCCTTTTATTTTGCGGCAGTGGACAGGTTACAGTAAAACGGCTTTGTTTCACTCAGCCAAGCAGCCTTAACAATTTCTGTCTTGGCAACCGGTGTTGAAACTCGAGCCTTCTCAAGAGGAAAGATTAGCTGTACAGCTAATCTTTCCTCATCGTCTAACGTTGACTCCTTGCCCGGACAATAATAGACTTTGATGATTGCGCTAACATTTATTGTTGGCTATAACAATCGGAGGAGACATGGCAGCACCAGCGAGGCCCGGCAGCGGGATCGGAACACGCATCATGCAGCGGCTGCTGTGCTGCCTGGCGCTCGGCCTGTGCCTGTCGCTACCGGCCGAGGTGTACGCGCTCGGTACCCCGCGCTTCGTCGACGTGCAGGGCAAGGATGGCGTCCAGCTCGTGAGCAAGGGCCGCGCCGCTCCGATCGTGGTGGGCCAGGACGACTTCCCCGGCGTGCTGCGCGCGGCGCGCGACCTGCAGCGCGACATCCAGCGGGTCTCCGGCAAGATGCCGCAATGGCAGACCAGCGCAGCGGGGAGCGACGTCATCATCGCCGGCACCCTTGGCCGCCACCCCCTCATCGATGAACTGGCCAGGCAGGGTAGGATCGATACGCGCACGCTCGCCGGCCAGTGGGAAGGTTTTCTGATCCAGGCGGTAACGGACCCGCTGCCCGGCGTGAAGCGCGCCCTGGTCATCGCCGGCAGCGACAAGCGCGGCAGCATCTACGGCATCTACACGCTGTCCGAGCAGATCGGCGTCTCGCCCTGGCACTGGTGGGCCGACGTGCCGGTTTCTCGCCATGCCGCGCTGAGCGTCCCGATGAATACGCGCCTGATGGACAAGCCGGTGGTCCAGTACCGCGGCATCTTCCTGAACGACGAAGCGCCGGCGCTCACCAATTGGGCCAAGCAGCGCTTCGGCGGCTACAACCGCAAGTTCTACGAGCAGCTGTTCGAGCTGATGCTGCGCATGCGCGCCAACTACCTGTGGCCCGCCATGTGGGGTTCAGCCTTCTACGACGACGACAAGGGCAATGGCGAGCTGGCCGATATGATGGGCATCGTGATGGGCACCTCGCACCACGAGCCGATGATGCGCGCCCACCAGGAGTGGCTCCGCCACGGCAAGGGCCCGTGGGACTACAGCCGCAACGCCGACAACCTGCGCGCGTTCTGGGCCCAGGGTCTGCGCAACACCCGCGACTACGAGAAGGTGATCACGATGGCGATGCGCGGCGATGGCGACGAGCCGATGTCGGAAAGCGCCAACGTCGCGCTGCTGGAGCGCATCGTGGGCGACCAGCGCGCGCTCATCGGGCAGGAGCTGGGCAAGGATCCGGCCGCGGTGCCGCAGCTGTGGGCGCTCTACAAGGAAGTCCAGGAATACTACGAGAAGGGCATGCGCGTGCCGGACGACATGCTGCTGCTCTGGTGCGACGACAACTGGGGCAACATCCGCCGCTTGCCCACGCTTGACGAACGCAAGCGCAGCGGCGGCGCCGGCGTCTACTACCACTTCGATTACGTAGGCGGCCCGCGTTCTTATAAATGGCTGAACGTGACCCAGATCGCCAAGGTCTGGGAGCAGATGAACCTGGCCAACGAGTACGGTGCGAACCGGCTCTGGATCGTCAACGTGGGCGACCTCAAGCCGATGGAAGTGCCGACCGAGTTCTTCCTTGCCTATGCCTGGAATCCGCAAGCCTGGCCGGCGGAGAAACTGCCGGCCTACCTGGAGGCCTGGGCCGCGCGCGAGTTCGGCGCCCAGCACGCCGGCCGCATCGCCTCGATCGTCGAGCGCTACACCCGCTACAACGCGCGCCGGCGTCCGGAACAGCTGGAACCGACCACCTACAGCTTGAGCGCCTACGACGAAGCCGAGCGGGTGGTGAACGACTACAAGGCCCTGGTCGAAGAAGCCCGCCAGGTCGGCCAGGCCCTGCCGAAGACGATGCAGGACGCGTACTTCCAGCTGGTCGAGTATCCGGTGCGCGCATCCGCCAATGCGCTCGACATGTGGGTGTCAAGCGGCCGGAACGCCCTGTACGCGCGCCAGGGACGCGCCACCACCAACGACATGGCCGCCCGCGTGCAGCGCCTGTTCGATCGCGACGCCGAACTGACCCGCCAGTACCACGGCGCTAACCGTGGCAAGTGGAACCACATGATGTCGCAGAACCGCTTCGGCTACACCAACTGGGCCCAGCCCTATCGCGACGTGATGCCGGCGGTATCGCGGCTGCGCCTGCCGGAACCGAGCGCACCGGGCGGCATCCGCGCGGCCGACCAGATGGGCGTGGTAGTGCAGGGCAGCCAGGCGGTGTGGCCGGCCTACGGGCTGCAGCACATGAGCGTGCCGGCGCTGGACGTGTTCGACAGGCAGCCGCGTTACATTGAACTGTTCAACCGCAGCAGGGAGCCCTTCGACTACGCGCTCAAGGCGAGCCACCCGTGGGTCCGGCTCAGCCATGCGGCAGGGCGGATCGACAAGGAACAGCGCATCCTGGTGGACGTGGACTGGAACGCCGTCCCGGCCGGCAGCATGGAGGCCGAGCTGACGGTGAGCGGGCCGGAAGGAGCAAAGCTCATCGTCAAGGTCCCGGTGCACAAGCCGGAAGGCTTGAGTCCGCAGTCCGCGCAGGGGCACGTGGAGAGCCGCGGCGTGGTCGCCATCGAGGTCGAGCACTTCAGCCGCCAGCATGCGCCGCAAGGGCGCCGGTGGCTCAGGATTCCCGGCTACGGCCATACCCTGTCGGGCATGACCACGATGCCGGCCGCCGCGCCGGCGCTGAGGGTGGAAGACGGCATGCGGCTCGAGTATGACGTGCACCTGTTCCGCGGCGGCGAACTGAAGCTGCATGCGACCCTGGGACCGACGCTCAAGTTCCAGCCTGGGAAAGGATTCCGCTTCGCCGTGTCGATCGACGACGGTCCGCTGCAGGAAGTGAATGTGCACGCCGACGAATCCGAACAGTACTGGAACCAGCTCGTGTCCGATGGCGTGGCGAAGTTCGTCACCACCCACCACGTGGACCGGCCGGGGCGCCACACGGTCAAGTTCTGGGCCCTGGATCCGGGACTGGTGCTGCAGCGCCTGGTGATCGACGCGGGTGGGTTGCAGCCGAGCTATCTCGGCCCGCCGGAAAGTCCCTACTATCCGATCAAGCGCTAGCGGCTGGAGGAGGGGGCTTGCGCAGGGGAACGGAGCCATGCATGTTCGCTCGCTGCGATATAGTGATGGCAACATGACATCACGCAAGCAACCATGAATCAATCCCATCCTCCTCTAGATGACACCGAACACGACGACGCCTTCCTCGAACGCGAGCTCGACTTCGCCGAGCGCGGCATCGAACTGGTCAAGATGGAAGGCCGCGTCTTCCTGCGCTTCTCGGGCGAAGTGCGCTACGAAGGCCTGCGCGTGCCCTACCGCTTGGTGCCTTCGCGCGGCGTGCTGGCCAAGCCGAGCAAGTGGCGCAAGATGGACATGCTGGCGCGCCGCGACCTGCTCGAGGAACGCGCCACCCCCGACGCCATCGAGGAGCTGCAGACCGAAGCCGAGGCCTTCGTGCGCGACATCGCGGAAGAAGCCGACGATTTCGGCTGGGACCCGATGCTGTTCCTGCACGTGCTCGACGAGCTGGAAACCTCGGAGCCGGCCGAATACGTGTTCCAGCGCATCTCGCAGCGCCTCACCCATGCGATCGAGCGCGAGCAGGAAGAGCGCCACGCCGCGCGCACCAAGGAAAGCATCAACCTGGCCGAGTACCCGGAATCCTTCGAGGTGGCAAGCCGCATGCAGCGCAAGTTCATCGCCCTGCTCGGGCCGACCAACTCGGGCAAGACCCACCGCGCGATGGAGGCGCTGGCCAAGGCCGCGAGCGGGGTCTACCTGGCCCCCTTGCGCCTGCTGGCGCTGGAGAACTACGAGCGCCTGCAGAACGCCCGTCCGCACGGCGCGCCCATCAAGGTCAGCCTGATCACCGGCGAAGAGCGCCGCATCGCCGAAGACGCGACCCACGTCGCCAGCACCGTCGAGATGCTGGATACGAAAACGCAGGTCGAAGTGGCGGTGATCGACGAGATCCAGATGCTGGCCGACCGCGACCGCGGCGCTGCCTGGACCGCGGCCGTGTGCGGCGCGCCGGCATCGACCGTGTTCCTGGTCGGTGCCCCGGAAGCGCGCCGCGCGATCGAGGCGCTGGCCGAACGCCTGGAAGTGCCGCTCGAAGTCCACGTGCTGAAGCGCATGGCGCCGCTGGCGATGGAGCCTTCGCCGGTGCGCAAGCTCGGCAACCTGCGGCGCGGCGACGCCGTCATCGCCTTCTCGCGGCGCGACGTCCTGATGTGGCGCGACATGATCACCGAGAAGGGACTGTCGGTCGCTACCGTGTACGGCAACCTGTCGCCCGAAGTGCGGCGCGCCCAGGCCGAGCGCTTCCGCGAAGGACAGGCCGACATCGTGGTCGGCACCGACGCGCTGGCGATGGGCCTGAACCGCCTGCCCCCCAAAAATTCATACTTGGGCGCGAAGCGCCCGGCTTTGCAGGGCAAAGCCTATTTTTTAAAACCATGAATAAGATTCATAGTATTCATACTTTCGTTAAGGAAAAAAGCCCTACGCCACTCTCTACGGGCCGATTTTCCGATTTTGAAGTTATCCACAGCCGCGACCAAAAATCCAGCCGGTCTCGAAAATCCAGGTGTCGACCTCAGCCGCCCGCCATCGCAACAAGTCGCAATTAGGCAAATGCACTCGCGGTGGTACTGCATGTGGATTGCTCTTCAAATTGCCTTTGATGGTCCTTGGGCTCTGGCCCAAGCGCTGTGCTAGCTCATCAACATCAAGATAAGTCGTCAATTTGCTCCCGCAATACAGTGAAGTTTGTCTATGCCGAGTTGGCTTGTATGCGTGTAGCTACTGCTTTTATATCCATCGCACTTTTCAATGCACTAGCTAGACGAGCTCTCCCACAATCTTCATAGCTATACGTTAAGCGGTAGAGCTTCATGGTCGCGCGCACCTTTGGGCTACGGTTTTTTAGCCGGTCCGCGATATAGTTTGATTCACAGACAACTGGATGCCAGGGGCGAAATGAACGATTTAATTCATGATGATGGTGACGACAGCACTTTGCTTCGCGAACTAGGGCTTGACCGGTTTGGCGCTGAGCTAGTGAAGATGGAAGGTCGTGTCTTCGTGCGTTTTTCCGGCGTCGTGGAAGCCGGCGGCTTGCGCGTGCCCTACCATCTGGTGCCGAGCCATGGTGTTCTAGCCAAACCAAGCAAGTGGCGCAAGCTTGACCGCGAGGGTAAAGCGAACCTACTTTCAGAACGCGTTACGCAAGAGTCAGTCGATTCTCTCAACGCAAGCGTGGCAGCGTTCGTTGAAGACATTGTTGAGAGCTGCGAGCACGTCAATCTAGAAGCTGCCATCTTCCTCAACCAGCTAGCCGAGTTGGAGACGTCGGAGCCGGCATCCTATGTGTTCGAGCGCATCGAGCAGCGACTTGACCACGCCATCGAGCGGGACCAAGAGGAGCGAAACGCCGAGCGAACCAAGCAAAGCATCAACCTAGCTGAGTATCCGGAGTCGTTCGAAGTGGCGAGCCGCATGCCTCGTAAGTTCATCGCTCTGCTGGGACCAACCAATTCAGGAAAAACGCACCGTGCGATGGAAGCACTGGCCAAGGCATCCAGCGGAGTCTACTTGGCGCCGCTTCGCCTTCTGGCCTTGGAAAACTATGAGCGCCTGCAAGAGGCGCATCAGCACGGCGAGCCGCTCAAGGTCAGCCTTATTACTGGCGAAGAGCGCCGCGTCGTTGAGGGCGCGACCCATGTGGCTAGCACAGTTGAAATGCTCGACACCCGCACGCGAGTCGAAGTGGCTGTCATTGACGAAATCCAGATGCTAGCTGACCGCGACCGCGGTGCCGCATGGACTGCTGCAGTGTGTGGGGCGCCGGCATCTGTGGTGTACCTGTTGGGCGCACCTGAAGCACGGCGCGCCGTTGAGGCACTCGCTGAACGGCTCGAAGTTCCGCTCGAGGTACATGTGCTTAAGCGAATGGGGCCTTTATCAATGGAGCCTACTGCCGTACGCAAGTTGCGCAACCTGCGTCGTGGTGATGCGGTGATTGCGTTTTCGAGGCGCGATGTGTTGATGTGGCGCGATATGGTCACTGAGATGGGGCTATCGGCGGCCACCATCTACGGCAACTTGGCGCCCGAGGTTAGGCGGGCTCAAGCCGAACGTTTTCGCGATGGCTCAGCCGACGTGGTCATCGCGACTGATGCACTTTCTATGGGCCTAAATATGAGAATCGCCCGAGTTGTGATGACGACGACGGTCAAGTTCAATGGTGTCGAGGAAGAGGAGATATCGGCTTCATTGGCGCGTCAGATTGCTGGGCGGGCAGGGCGCTATGGCGTGCATGAAGAGGGATTGGTGGCCGGCTACGATGATGAGACCCACGAGGTCATGCGAGCGCTGCTTAAGGAGAAGATTGCGCCCCTGAGCGCTACCGGTTTTTCGGTCGCGCCTTCGCTCGAGCAGCTGCACAGGATATCAGCGGTAACTGGTGAGACGTCACTGGCCAAGCTGCTCAAGCGCTTCATGCATAACATTGATGTCCCAGACGGCTTCTTCTTCCCCCGCATTACCGAAGAGCAGGCCGAGCGGGCCGTATGGCTCGATACGCTTCCATTGTCGGTAGCCGAGAAGTTCATGATGTCGCTGGTGCCGGTGTCAACGAAAGTTCCGTCACTACAGCAGGCATGGGAACAGTGGGCATATGCGCTGTCGAAAAAGCGGGTTACCAAGCTTCACGAAGAGCATGATGACCTGTACGGCCGCAATCTGCAGGAAGTGGAGGATAGCTGTCGCTTGTACTCGGCTTACGCCTGGCTTTCGTACCGAGCGCCGGAGTACTTCCCAAGTATTAGTCAGGCCCAGTCGCTAGCCCGGGCGGCGTCAGAGAAAGTGGATTCGATTCTGCAGGCTCAGAACGCTGCAGCACGTAAGAAGCAAAACAAGAAATTTCGTTAGTCGATAAGAAGTTATTTGCTGCCAACAAAAAAGGCCGCTGACCACAGCCAGCGGCTAATGTTGATAGACGTTGTGCTACAAATAGACAAAAAAGGGCCGAGAAAAATCTCGGCCATTTGAGCTCGCAAACTAATTTCTACGTAACTCACAAGACACAACTTCGCGTGTTACACAAACCTGTCAGTACGAGCGACCGGTACTGTTGTCGTCAGTCATACGGTCCCAACCATGACGCACTGCGGCTTTCATTTTTTCCCATGTCGAGCCAGTAGCGCTGCCGTGGCGAGTTTCCCAATCGGTGCGCAGATTGGTCTCGACGTCGTCCCACTGGCGGCCACTGTATTGGCTGCGCATCTGCGAGCCGTAGGTATAGGCTGGCGCGTAGTCGTCGTACGAACCTCCCGCGGTACTGTAGTTGCTCTGAAAGTGAGTACGATAGTAGGTGTCGTCTTGGGTGCTGGCAGTACCGGTCGCGCCCAGGTGCTCCACTTCCACTTCGGTATGGCGCACGGTGTCGGTGATATTTTCCTGACGCTGGTTGACCTGCTTGCCGATAGTGACTTCCTCAACGACCCTGGCTGACTTCTCAACCACGGCTTCTTCGGCGGACTCGCGCATCTCGATAGTCTGCTCCTTGAACGCAGCGGCGTCTGTTGGGCTGATTGGCTGGTTAACTGCGCGACGCTGCACTTCAACGTGCTCTTCGCGCAGGGCGATTGTCTCGTTGACCGGGGTCTCAACCACGCGCGAGAAAATGCGCACGCCGCCGCGTTGCACTTCGCGCTTGCCGACCTTCAGCTGTTCTTCGACCACCGGAATCGACTGGGTTGCGGTGTCGCGCTGCATTGAGCTGCCGGTAAGCGCGCTCTGCTGCTGGGTCGTGGCTGACTGTGCCGACATCGAGGACAAGGACATGCCACTTTGGCTTCCTGCCAGCATGGCGCCGCTAGCATCCATACCGGATGAATGCTCGTCAATATCTATCGGGCCGAAGCCTTCAACGATATCGGCGGCACGCTCGACTTCCTCGAGCGAATCGGCGGTGACCGTAATCACGTTCTTGCCGCCCGAGACAGCGCCCTGGTAGCGGGTGGAATGCTCGTTGTCGTCGCTGCCGAATAGGTCACCGAAGAAGTTCTTGATGCCGCTGCCAATGCCAGTATCGGACCCAGTGGTCGTGGTCATGGGCGTGGCAGTGGCGGAGGTGGTATCAGAGCTTGAAAGACGAACGTCTTGGGTTGAGAAACCCGAGGACAGCAGTTCGTTCATAGCGTTTTGTGCGTCGGTACGGTCATCGAAAACTGCTACAAGAGTATGTTGCATGGTCATTCCTCCTTAATGGTTTTCCGTGGGGTCAGCGCCTGGTCAACCCTGTCAAACTGCCGTGCTCCCGCGTTTTGCTTTCGCAAAGGTCGTAGGCGCCTCTTTGACAATCGAGATTCGATTAGCCAAGTCCGAGCGTATTACTGACATTAATTGGGTGCAGTTAGAGCTGAGGAGATTACCGGATGAGGCGCAAAGTGCTCGCACCTTTGACATAACGAAAGTTGCTTTACCAGGATTGCCAGAGCTTTTAGTTGCAAATACACAGTAGAAATTAGTGCAAAAAGTGCAAATAGGCATACTTCCTTCGCTAAGTACATTGGCTTAATCAGTCCACTCCGACAAAAACTTTGGCGTGTTGCACTAACAGTCTATGGCGCAACTAAATTGTTCCAATGAACGGAACGGCAGCCTTTTCTTAGGTTTGATAAAAAGAGCCCATAGAACTTGACAGCTCAACCATTGGGTTCTTTGACAATGACGTATCTACGCGCTTTGTGCGCGACAGTTGCATGCAAACTTCCATCGAGAATTGAAAGGAGAACAACAACATGGCAAATTCGGACCACAATAGCGGCGCACCACGGAATGTGCATGTTGGCCCCGAGAAGAAAGCTAAGTGGCTACCTTGGCTGCTCTTGGCACTAGGGCTGCTTGCCGTCCTGTTCGGGCTTAGAAGCTGTAAGAAGGAAGAGCCGGTTCTAACGGCGCCCGTAGCAGCTGTACCGCCCGTCGACACGGCCCCGGTCGCACCAGCACCGGTCACGCCGACGCCAGTTACTGCTGCTGCCGCCGGGACCGAGGTGGTCCTGCCTGGGCTGTCGACCGTCGGCACTTATCTAGGCAGTACCGGAGCCGTGCCGCGCACTTTCGTGTTTGAAAAGCTGAACTTTGATACTGCTAAGAGCGACATTCGCGAGCAAGACCGTGAAGAGCTCAATGCGCTTGCAGCGGCGCTGAAGCAGTACCCGAATTCGCGCATGCGGATTGTTGGCTACGCCGACGCACGTGGCAGTGCCCCCGCCAATGCCACGCTTGGTAAGGACCGTGCTGAGAGTGTGAAAGCAGCGCTTGTCGCACAAGGTGTTGCCGCCGAACGTCTCGAGACCGCTTCCGGTGGTGAGACAGACCCAGTTGACACCAATGCAACCGCAACTGGACAGGCAGAGAACCGCCGGGCCGAGCTAATCGTCCTCCAGCGATGATTTGCAGACTATCCAACGTAGAAAGGTAAGCTTATGTCACGCACTCTCACTGCCCTGTTCGATACGCGTGCCGATGCCGAAGCCGGACGCCAACGACTTCTAGACGCCCGCGTCGATGCGGACAATATCAAGATTCATGACAAATCTTCGGTCGGCGAGGCCGGGTACTCTTCACGCGAAGAACCCGGCCTGTGGGCGTCAATCAAGAATGCCTTCTTGCCTGACGAAGACCGCCATGTCTACGAGGAAGGCATGCGTCGCGGTGGCTTCTTGCTCACTGCCGACATAGATAGCGACGACGCCGGCGAGGCGATTCGGGCCCTTGAGGACGTCAATGGCATCGATATCAACGAGCGCGCCTCTCAATGGAAATCGGACGGCTGGAATCCGCCGACGTCCAGTACTGCAACCACCGGTGCCTCAACTCGTTCCTCTAGCGAGGGTGGCACGCGCGTGTACTCTCGTGATGCCGACAAAACGGTATAGACGCCGTGATGAAGCAACAATGGGTCTGAAGTCGTAAAAATTTAGCTCTTGTTCTACTCCCGCGCACTCACCCAGTGTTGCGGGAGCCTTCACTTTCCCTACATGGTTTGATTACCCAGCCAATAGCTAGCGCAGCAATACGACTGGCAGGATGCCGTTATGCTTGACCTGCACTCTACTGCGACTCGATGGGTGAGCTATCAACTATTCAACGTAGCGAGAAGGCTCGAATCGTAACGCCTTTCGTTGAGGCCACTCTCGCTCGAGCTTCGCCCTCCTGCGATGGCGGAGCATCGTGTCATACGCGCGTCGCTCTAGTTCTTTTACATCCGGAATAGACGGCCACTGAGAACCCCGGAGGCGGGGCAGGAAGAGAATAACGGGAACGCTTCCGCTAAAAATCGGAGGCGGGCGGCTACCTCAAACGCTAGACACACTCCCTTCCAAAAGTAGATGCAGGCTGTACATACGGCTAAGCAAGGCTAGTGTCAAGAAGAAGAGTTCATCGTGTTGGCACTTAGCTTCAGGTGTGAAGTACAACTTTAAATCATCTATAATCTCTAGCTTTGTAACTAGCTAGCACTACTAGCCTTCTCATGAGCCACGAACTTCCAAGCTGGGTCACGTACGAGCAAACGGGTGCGCCGAGTGGGCTCCCAGGCGAAATTTCCCTTTTTCGCGCTATCACCCAGAACATACCTGGTGCCGCCGTATTCGTAGTCGACCAAGATTTCCGCTACCTGCTTGCCGGAGGTGATGGTTTGAAGGATGCAGGAATGACTCCGGCGGACTTCGAAGGAAGGTTTCTTGCGAACGTCATACCACCTGAGCAGTTGAACCAGGCCTTGGCAGACTACACTGCGATTCTCGCAGGGGAAACGTTCATTCGTGAACATCCTGTTGGCAACCGTTTCTATAGGACCAGAGGCAGGTTAATCAAAGGAACAAATAGCACGCGCGACGTAGCGTTAGCCGTCTCGTACGATATTTCCGACGAGCGCAAGGTAGCGGAATCCGGACACTTTGACCAATAACTCACTTCGCGGATGTCGTGACAACGTGGTACGCGTTTATTAAACCGCCCTAGTGGCGGTTTTTCTTTGTCTGAATCGCGCAGCCTAAAGCTAAGCCTACCAGCTACAGAGAATTCACTCACCCCTAGTAGTCAGCTCCCTGGCTCAGCCAGGGAGCTCACTTGCGTAGTTGCTAACTACGCTGTTATCGCTTTTTAGGTCCTACAGTCAGCGACGAGCGCTGAGCTCGTGGCGCCGTAAAGAGGAATGCCCTGTCCCCATTTACGTTCCAGACGGTCTCCTTCAGGCCCCAATACACGTTGTGCTGCACTTGGTTGGTTGTTGTTGCTCCTGCAGAATATCTGCCACTTTGGGTCCACAGCACGACGTACTGCCCTTGCTTTACCTCCAGCTTAGGAAAAAAGAAGACGTGACGGAGCTTGTTAGAGGGTTCGTCGTCAGAGCCATACGTGCTGTCGGTAAGAAGATAGTCCCCGAGGTTGCAGTTAGCCTGAACTGCAAGAAAAACGTGCTCGCTCTGCAGCACACCAGTGTTATTAACGTTAACAATTTTCAGCATTGCCATCCCTATTTTGTTGTCGCGGACACATCGTCCGGTCACGCAGATGGGCGCCGTGTAGAAAATTGCAAGAGTGCTGGAGGGCTATCGTTGCAGGATTAATGTCGAGTCGATGGGTTACGTGTTCTTCACTAAACCATAGTAGAGACGGCAAATAGTTGCATTAGAGAATCACCTCATGTCAGAATACTCACAGCTAATTTTTTGAGATTCGTATGCCGTTCATTGCTTTAAACAGTGACAATGAAGAGGTCACTGCTTCACACTGTCGAGACGAGTTCTTGCGCACGCGCGTTATTCGTTCAGACTTCAAGTGTGCGTTCTGTTTCTGTCCCTACTTCGCCCGCTATATCTATGTTGATGGGAAGATTGGACGAGCGCCGCACTTCGTCATCAAAGGAGAAGGTCATCGGGGCAATTGTGATGGTACGCCCCTCGATGTAGCTCCCGAGGTTCTAAGCAAACTGCAAGGCAAGCGCATTCGTGAGAACGAGTTTCGCTTTCCAGAGAAGCTAGTGGCTAGACAACGGCCGCGAGTCACCGCCATTCCGCCTACGGAGAGCATGGATACTCCAAGCAATGAAGACATTGCTAAGCGTCGGCGGCGCGCCGGCAAAGAGTATGGCGCGTCTACTTTCACCTCTAGCCTACTTCAGGTAATCGTTGAGTCTAAAACCAAGATTAACCGCTGGTGCTATAGCGAAATCGCGAAGAAGAAGCTTGGTGCAAAGGAAGGTGCGGAGCTGTTCAGGGAAACTGCTGGAAGCTATCCACTGCAGCTCTTCGAACAGAAAGACCTGAACTACGACAATGCTTTCTGGAGTGGGAACTTTGAAAGGTTGGGTCCTGGCGAGCGTATCTTCCACGCAAAGCATGGCGTTGCAATAGTGAGTCAGTCTGGCTTCATTGTTCGTTCAGAACCTCTTCCGGCGTCTCCTTCTTTACCGAAGAAGGACAAGCAGCCGCTGCCTGTTGAAGTTCGCTATGACGGAGAATCGTACGACGATGGGCAGGCGCCGCGGTCTCACATCCAGCTAATGCAGGAGCTTGGGGGACTGACGCCGAGCCAAGCTATCCAATGGTTCGCTTACGGTCAGATGACCCGAGAAAAAGACCTGCTCGTCGTTCATCTCAAGACTCTTGACCACTTCCACTACAAGGAAGAGTGAGACGTCAACTTTGCTAGCGCTTGACGCACCAATGTAATGTCAGTGATGAAAGCATTGCCCCACGAAGGCTGGAGCCCATCACCTGCTCGCGGTAGCCGGTAGTGGCTCTCGGTAGAGTCGGGACAATTCCAGGTGATTGATGCTAGCAGCTGGGTGCCGTCCAGGAACTGCAGGACATGGAAGTCGTCGACCTTTTCCAGAATGCTTCGAACGTCTTGAGCCTTGGCCATTAGCTTGGCTGTAACTTCCTGAAGATAGTAAAGCACGTCCGTTGACGTTGGACGCAGGTCCGCCGGCAGAGTCATATTTCCTATGCTGGACACTTCTGCCAGACCCCAGTGCCCGCTTTCGTATCGACGCATCGTAAGTGTGAACGCTTCGATGTCGTACGATTCCTCAGCGGACACGTCAAAGCTATCCATGCTACGGAACTGGAATGTACCCGCAGCAGGGTCGCCAGGACTTAGTCTACGAATTAACTCAATAGCTTCGGCGCGGGACCGCGGAGGCGTCGGAAGTTCAAAAGACTTGCCATCGTAGGATGTGAAGTAGTGTCGCATGAGTGAGTCGTCGGGGCCATTCGTGGTCAAGTTTAGCGACCTCATTTATGCGCTGAATCATGCAGCCTCCCTGTACTACAGCTGCTATCGTAAGCTGCAACAGCTCCCGACTAAAGTGCAGTCCAACGACTCGGGTCATACCCATATTGGTTCGAAGTGAGGCAGCTGCGGGTGGTGCCTGGGCCGAAGGGTCCGAGGTATGTGATGCGCCGACTGCTGCGCACGCTACGGGAGCGCGGTGACACTTGGGAGCATCCTGTTCGAAGCCGAGAAGCTCCGTCATGACAAGAAGCTGCAGCTGTACAAGCGGATACGCCGGCACCACTCAGATAAAGACGAGGCTTGGTGGTGGGATACGCTGTACATCAACTTGAAGGATTCTATAGGCGGAAAAAAAGGGCCCGCAGGCCCCTTTTGAGTTTAGCTCGTGCCTATGTGTAACCAGGCCTCTGAAGGCGTGCTTAACGAGGCAAGGTGTCGTATTCGGCTTTAGGGTCAAACGACATTGGCGTTGCCTCATTGATTCGCGAGTCGAGGTCGTCGATGACGGTTTCCAGTTCTTGCAGGTCTTCGTTAGTTACCACGTCTTTGCCAAGAATCTGCTCTGCTCGCGTTTTCTGCTCGTACGCCAAGTCGACATGGACCGAGTGCTCCGCAGCATCCGACGTCTCCGGGGCATCGGTATCGTCGTCAGAGTCGTCGACAACCTTGTTGTAGTTGCCTGATACATGTGCGTCTACCCGGACCAGCAGGCTCCCAAGTTCTTCAAGTCGCTCTTTCTGTTCGTTGACGTCATCCTGGTCAGCCGGCGCCTTTGGGTCAGGGGCCAGAGGAGTCGCCAGGCTTACCTGGGAATTCAAATTTTCCGGGCCGCCAGTGTTGGCGTCGGCATTGTCGTTGTTCAGGGGATTTTCCATCTGCAAGGCTCCTTCAAAGCAATGACCTCAAGCGCGAGCTCGATGCTCGACTTTGGTTTGTCATTGTGCCATTACTTGAATGAGGAGATGCTCCGCACACGACCAAAAGCAAAGGCGCCGTTGAGGCGCCTTTCTACCGTTCAGTCAGTTCTGACTTGAACTACTACAAGAATGTGGCAGAAAGTAGCAGGACCGTCACGGCCGCGCTGCCCACCAGGGCAAGTGCCTGTAGCTTACGGATAACCTTGTTGCGTCCAAGCGGAGTTGACACATACTCAATGATTTTATCCATGGCAGCCTCCTTATTTCGTAATTTAGCACATTAACTTGCCCACCGATGCGTAGCGCCAGACCTCAACCTGGTCCAGTATATTCGTCGCCATCGAGCCAGTGTAAGCCTCTGCCAGGCCCTGTATATGCGCCACCACCTGAGCTGGTCTACATGCCATCACCAGGTCCTGTATATGCCGCCACCCGGCCCCGTGTACATGTAATGAACCCGGTGTTTTGCTGTCATGGAAGTTCTCTTGCTAGATAGCCAACTAAACTTTGCTCGCTTACGACAATTCTTCGTTCAAAGTTAGCCCCGGACCAGCCTGCAAACTGGATGAAAAGGCAACTATCCGGAATTTCCGGATAGTTCGCCAAGAAGGTGCAAGACAAGTGACTCGAGACGTCGAGCACTACAATCTCGACGTCATTATTTCTGTCGGCTATCGCGTCAAATCGCAGCAAGGCACCAGATTTCGCATCTGGGCAACGACGACGCTTCGAGACCATCTCGTCAAGGGATACACAGTCAACCAGCGCCGGCTGACAGACAATCGTGCCGAGCTGGAAGCGGCCTTGGAACTGGCGCGCAAGGCTGCGAGCAGTCAAGAGTTGACGACCAGCCAAGGTAAGGGGCTGGTGGATGTCATTACCCGATACCCTCGAACGTACTTGCTCTTGCAGCAATACGACGAAGGTTCGCTCGTCGAGCCTTCTGGCACCGAGCCGGGTTCCTGCTTACATATGAAACTGCAAAGCGGGAAATTGAGCGGTTGAGGCAGGACCTAGCCACGCGAAATGAGGCCACCACCCTGTTTGGGCGAGAGCCGGGAAGACGCACTTGCGGCACTCCTGGGAAATCTGGAGCAATGGGTATTCGGGGCTCCCGCCTATCCAACGGTGGAGTCCAAGGCAGCGCATCTGCTGTATTTCGTCATTAAGGACCATCCGCTGTCAGATGGAAATAAGCGAGCGGGCTCCTGCCTTTTCCTTTATTTTCTGGAACAGAACCGCGCGCTCACGCGTATGGATGGAACACCTAAGCTGAACGACGTCGGGATGGCGGCGCTTGCCCTGCTAGTAGCGGAGTCCGCCCCAAATGCAAAAGAGACGGTAATTCGACTCATTATGAATATGCTCTCCGAACCTGCCTGAATTCGGCTTAACCATTTGATTTTTAATGGATTGGGCCAACTGCGTATTAACGCCCCCGCGGAAGCAATAACCCGCTGAGTGGAGCGGAAGCGGTGCTCAGTATTCCTGAGCACTGAGTGCTCTACGAATGGAAGCTCCGCGCTACCGCTATCTCAGGTGTACTCGCGCCCGAGCATGTGACGCAGCTCCTCGTCAACGAGCTTAGTTGGCGGCTCGAAGAACGAGAACTTCCGTAGTAGTGGTGTGACTATCTTCGCGACGATTGAGCCTAGGGCAGCATCAACTTCAGCTGGTGCCACCTCCACCTCTGTTCGGTATGTGTCATCGTGCGCCGTCGACTCCCCAAACATGATTCGGCGACTGTTATGGCTAAACAGTGTGCGGCCAGTCAACCCTTCCCATTCCATCAGAAACTGGAGGCGATAGTCTCCTACTGCCATTCTTCCACCAAATTCCTTCACTCGAAGGATGAACTCGGCGACCCTCCAGACTGGTAGGGTAAGCTCGAACAACGTTCCTGGGAGTTTGCCAGCCTCTTCGTTAACGAAGTCAGAACCATCTTCCTGATGGCCTCTGATAAGCACAATTTCACCGCTAGGCGAGACCCGCCAAAAGTCAGCATGGCCTGGGTCACGTTGCTCCGAACGGCCTAGCCAGCATTCGACAATATCGTTTTCTGCCGGATAGGGCTCAAGCTCCTTACGGTTGAAGATGTACATCGGCGACCAGCCGCTGTAACGCTTCAAGCCCCGTAGTAGGTCTACTATTTCGTGCGGATTAAGCTGCTTCAACTCTCCGAGGATGCGGGCGGAAAAGATGTACCGGCCGTGCGCAAGGCGCGCCCCCGCATCCTCCGGTAATTTTTCCTCTTGCATCTTCTCTAGTTTTTTGACCGCCGCGTCGCGGAAAGCCGTCAGTTCGGCGAACGGATGAACAGGCTTCGCCAGGCTCTGTATACCGAGAAGGCCGGCAGTTGGCCCTGTGCCGAGTATGGCTGCTAGTGAGCTAAGAAGTTCTTCTTTGCGCGCCAAGAGACATCGCTGAAGCAATCCATCCCAATCTGTCCCAGTCTGAGGTGGGCTGCTTTCTGGGCCTGGTCTGCGAATGTAGTACGAGTCTAGCTTGGCACTCTTACCCCCATCAGGTGAGTCGCTCTTACAACGTACTGGAACCTTAGCGCCCCCTGGCACAACAATCACCGGGTAGAGCTCACCTGTGACGGGATGAGCGACAAGATGCACCATGCAATGAAACGTCGGTTCAGCATATCGCTTGATTATGGTGTTAAACAAATCAGTGCTGAAATTTTCGAGGCTTGCAGGACGGTTTGGGTCTGGCACTGGTGGGTTGCCGTCTATGAATCCAATGACGAGGTATCCCCCTCCGTGATTCCGAAGAGCCAGAAGTTCCTTCGCAAACTTGGCTTGCACATTCTTGTCTTGAATGTCCATCCATTGCTTGAGCTCGATATCAAGGTCTTCTCTAGGAAATCGCAAAAGCTCCTGCAGCTCTTCGTTCATGTGTTCAAACATTTTTTGTTGAGACGAACAATCTTACCAGTCCAGACACATCTGAAAAAGGAAGTCGCACCTTCTCAACAGACATCAAGTTTGTCGTCGCAATTTACCCATGTCCACAAAACCGCTAAGCGGGCCAGCATCGGCGAGCGGTAGGCGGCATCGCACATACTTCAGCGCCGTAGGCGAGAGCCACACGACTACTAGGCTCATTGACATTGGCCGTGCAGTATCTCGCGAGCTGCGCTTAGCTTCGTGGCACTAAAGCCAACCGATGCGTCGCAGAGCACTGTCCTATCTTCTAGCCAGGACCCAGACAACGCTGCTCCCTACGCGTGGTCGTCAATGATGACGTAGGCATGGTCTTCCTCCCACGCTTCGAGTTCGAGCCAAGCTTCAATTTCGCTCAACCTGCTTGAGGTCTCATTACGGGGAGTGCACCACTGCTTGCGAAGGTTGAGCGCCACAAACTTCAGGCCACAACGCTTCAGCATTCTTTCCATCTCTTCTAGGTTTAGATGAGATGTCCAAGATGAGCTAATCACATAGCGCGGCTGAAATTCCTTGTGCAACGTCTGTAAATTTCGCCGTGCTGCACTGTCGAGTACGTCAAGCCAGAGGTCGGGGAATGCATCGACAATTGCCATGGCATTGACGTCTAACACTCGGGCGTTGTCACTGAACTTGTGAATGGCCAGCGCGTCGTCGAAGTTCAAGAATATGACGGGTTCAAGGTTCATCTATTTTTAGCTCGGTCGCAAGTGGCTCTCTAGTCAGTGCTCTGGCCAACCATCAGCCGGCAAGCCTCTGGAAGCGGCCAGGCTAAATCTCTCGCTACCTGCGTGAACGCCCACTTGAGCTGCTCCTCGGTGCCATATCGACCGTTCGCTTTGACCGCCCGTTGGTAGTACTGCAAGATGATTTCTGCTTCGCTCATGTGTGCCCGTTTTCCGGCTTTCGATTCGAGACACTTTTGCGTCATTGCAGAGGCAAGGGCAGTGCTGTAATTCCAGTCGTGCCAGCGTTCGTGCGGCGCGTTGCCTGGGCTGTAGAACTTGCCGTTCGCAGAAGTAGTCAAGAGCAGCTTCGGCTGATACCCGGAGACCGCCCCATGCATCGGATGGTATGGATAGTCAGCAGGTACTTCGGCGTAGTCAGGTGTATCAGACATGCTTAGCCCAGCGGCATACACAGCAAACACCCGATTGCCTGGTACCGGTCGACCATGACACTTCTACAATGTTCATACGACGTGCTCGACTTCGGCAAACGCATCCTCGAAGAGGACGCTGATATGCGCATGGGTAAGCGGGTAGCCGATTTGTCGTGTCAAGAGTGCCTGCCGAATCCAGTGCTCTAGTTCGTCAGTAAGCGCTGGAAGCAAAACCTTCCAATGCTTCTGAAAAGTACGAAAGCGTGCCAGGCCTTGCGCGATAAGCAAGCGCTCAATCCAACGGTACATCAGTTCCCGTACCCCTTTCATTTCACCGTCGTAGAGCGCATTACCCTTATACATCGCTAACACTCGCGCGAGAAAAATCAAAGTGTCAACGGGTAGCCGATGAGGAAGCAACTCGCCGTTATCGAGCCTTTGGATGTAGCGCATCCAGTGTTGCGTTGTAGCTAAAGTTTCCGATGCAGAGTTTTGCAGTGGCATGATGGATACGGTTGCTATACAAATTACATCTAAAAATGGAGAAGCCGTGGCGATAAACCGACCTACATACGCACCTAATACGTCACGTAAACAGTGTAATACTAAACAGTGGAATTGCAAAGAGTGTCACGTCCTGCGTTGTAGACGTATGTCTTACAGTAATGGATGCTAAGACGATGTCAAAAACGAATAGCACACTGTCTCTACGCACCCGATTCGCCAGAAATCTTCGCGCTTGTCGAGTCAGCCAGAACCTATCGCAAGAGCAGTTGGCGACCCTTGCCGGCTTCAGTAGGACATTCGTTAGTGACGTTGAAAGAGAGATTAGAAATTGCACTATAGACAACATTGAGCGTTTGGCTAAGGCGCTAAAAATAGATGTTTCGACACTATTCATACCTGTGGCTGCGGAAGATGAGGTACCTGGAGTGCTGCCAAAGGGACCGCGGAGCAGAAGGATAAAGACTTCGTCAGAATGACGGGGGCATCTAGGACTGACCATTGATGGCCTGCGTCGAACACGTTAGAGTTGGCAACTAGGCTGGACCAAGTCCGGTATGTGCTTCGGGGATGCGCTTTAAGTATCGTACGCAGGCCTTGCATAGCATATCCAACCACGCTCCTCCCGAACCAGGGCGCTACACAATGCACAGGCACTGCATGCATTCATGCTTGAGCGGCGCTGTTCTCTATACCTCACAGAGGTTAGAGATTTCTCAGCAGGAGGGTGCAATGCAGCCATGGAGGTATTGTTCGGCGATTCTAAGCGCGGACTTTCAGCATTTGAGTGTCTGAAGCCTTTCCACGTTGTATTGTGTTTGCACCTGTAACGCTCGCTGCTATAGTTCCAACGTGTCGTGCCGCACTGTGGTTGGCCCGCTTGACATCCTCGGCACTTGAACCCGGCGTCCTTCCGGGTTTTTTTTGCTTAAAGCACCCAACTAACCCCCCATAGCGGCGTTGCATGGTCTTGCCATAGAAGCGTACTGTCTGCGACGATACAGCTTGTCCTGGGGGCTTTGTTAGATGCCCTAAGTTGCCGCAGGCTCCGGCTAACAACATGAGCGTGAGCAGCGTTGTCGTCTTTCCAGCTTAAGGTTGGCAGGGCTGATGCCGGTCCAGTTGGTAGGATAAGCCTCGATTTGCTCTGCAGCCTTCACCGGAGGTTGGTGGAAGGAGACTCGATTCAACCAACTCACCAATTTTGGAGAACGCATGATTCGTCGAGGTGACGTACTGGTTCTTTCCAAGTGACTTTGCCCTGTACATCAGCTGGTCCGCTGCTTTGAACGCGAATCGCGAAGTTGTCCCGATTCCCGCCTCCAAGTAGTAGACGCCAATGCTTGCGCCGAGCGGACTATTGAAGAGCTTACCAATTTCTGCGGTTCGCGCCAGGAAGCGTTCTAGTGCAGCCTCGAGTTCATTACGGCTTTGCATAGAGTTAGCGATGACAGCGAACTCATCGCCGCCAAATCGTGCAGTTGTGCCGTACTCACTCAGTTCGAAGCTCAGCCAGTACGCAACATGCTTCAGTACTAGGTCGCCCCCGTCGTGCCCCTGGACATCGTTAATCTGCTTAAATCCGTCCAAGTCGAGAAGGATAACGGCACTGTCGCGTTTTGCGGTAACGGCGCCATTGCATGCTTCGTCTATAAGCTCATCAAAGCTAATCCGATTTCTTAGCCCTGTCAGTGAGTCAGTGCGCATCTTCAATGCGAGCGCATCAGTCAAACGGAAGACGTAGAAGGGCAGGAAGACGACGGCAATTATCAGCCCCACCCGAACAGTCGGATACTGAGCCCAGTAGGGCGAGTACAGCAACGCTGCGCATGTGAGCGTCGAGCCAACCAGCTTGGCGAATACAGCATGCGTCCTCTCATAGCGTAGGCCGGCTCCGAACGTCTGCATCAAGGGCATGAATATGAACGGTGCTGCAATTTCACCTGTGAGATAGAGTAGGGCCGCGAAGTGCACGTGGTCGAGGAACGTCGAACCCATCTGGCGTGAATTTGCATGACCAAACTTCAGGACAACAAAGCACCAGGCGAGAAGGGCGTACAAGAATTGGCAAGTCGTAAGTAGCCAAGCTGCAGCCCACTCAGGAGTACCATGAGATTGGCCACTTAACAGCAGGTAGATTGCGAAGGCTGGACTCCAGCACAGGCGAGCGGTAGCCTGGCCAAGCTCGGTAGCAAGGCCAGGTATCACAAAGAAGGGTGCGGGCTTTAGGTTGCGCAGGGTTGCTAACTTATGCATATTTCAGTCGAATCTCCTTTGCTATTGTCGCATGGCACTCTTCAGTTATGTATTGCAACCTACTTTTGTCCCGCTAATCATGATGGCAGTCAACTGCAGCGCCCTCCATTCAAGTTGTTAGCCATTTGAAAGCCCCTTGAGTCTTCGCTCAAGGGGCAAATTATGTCTATTGCTTAACTAAGGGTGCAGCGAGGTACTGAATTGTTTCTCTAGCTTTGCTCTTCGTCGGTGCCGTAGCATCGTCTCGTACTCGCGCCGGTCAAGCTCTCTCTTGTCTGGATATTTGGGATGTTTGTCTGTACGAGCGTATACACCATTACAGATGCCGAACGCGATGATTGATGCGGTTGGCGAGCAGATGAGGATGATGAGGCCAGTTTTGATAAGGAGGTCTTCCATGTCGGTCTTCGTTGTTGTCCTGACACGTATAGCCACATGCATAAAGCTTGATGAAGCAAGCAGAACGAGACCTTAATTTGCTGTCCTTCGGCAGCGAAGTTGGGGAAATGTAGTGTCCTAGCGACTTAAGGGCCTTAGCTTGCCTTCCATACCATCGCGTGGCACAAGCGTATTGCTCTCGCAACAACAAGTCTCTAACGTTAGGACTTGTTCGTTACAACTGCTATACTGTTCGGTTCTTCGGGATAGACAGAGGCGTTACCTTGATTTCGGCAAGGCGTAGGAAGTTACTGGACTCTCACAGTAGGGCGTATGTTGTAGGAAACGGACGCCGGACCGGTTTCGAGTACTTGGTCGGATACTGTCTGCGCTCAGGCAAAGTGTTGGGCCGGCATACTAGCAATCATCCGAACAAGGTTGCTATCCCTACAAACATGGTCACTAAGCTCAAGGACAAACGCAGTAGAGGTGTGATTCATCACAACCATCCTGGCGGCTCTAGTCTATCCTCTGGAGACCTTCGTAACCTGGCGAACCTGCCTAGGACTATGTTCAAGTACGCCCATGGTCACGCGGGAGAGTGGTATCGTGCGGAGACGCTACGTAAGCGCGACTTTGCGGACCTCTTAGAGGCTGGCTACAAGACGTTTGCAAAGGTACGAGTGGAGCCGGGGATGATGAGGCGCATCCCTAACGAGTTTGTCAACCATATCTTGAACTTAGGGTATGATAGGGCTAAGCTCATTCGCTACACGTATGAACTGAGCAGAGAGCAGAAGTTACGGTATAATCTTCTTCCTCTTGCAGACATTGAAGTACTCATCAACGCCGTTGTGATTGGCGTAGCTCAGAAAGGAGCTTGATATGATTTTTCTTGAAAGCCCAATCTTGGGTGAACCGAAAGAAGTTTGGACCGATTGGCTTGCGGAACTGCGCACGATGGACCAACGTGACGAGTCGGTGAAGTACGCTATTCGTAACGCTGAAATCAGCATTCAGGCTATGGAAGAAGCCGAAGCTCAGTATGAAGCTTGTGCTGCTTAACTAGTCTGCTACCTAACGAAAGCCGAGCTGTCTAGCTCGGCTTTTTTGTTTCTTCCGCTCATGCAGATTTCACAAACGAAGGTTAGATGTATGCATGTTGCCATATATTATCTTTGGTCCAATTCTAGTACTCCTAAGGTAGTAACAGCATGAGTCCACCTCTCATCCCAGCTCACACATTCTTGGTCAATGGCGGGGAAGTAGGGGCTCTGATGCGAGGTCATGACTGGTCGAGCTCGCCACTTGGCTCGCCTGATACGTGGCCTCAGTCATTGCGAGCTATTGTCAGCATGATGCTGAACTCGAAATTTCCCATGTTCGTTGCATGGGGAGATGAGCTAGGTTTTCTGTACAACGATGCCTATGCAGAAATCCTCGGTGCTAAGCATCCGAAGGGTCTGGGGTGTCGTTTCGTAGACGTTTGGCCCGAAATCTGGACTGACATTCTGCCTATCATTGAGCAAGCTCTGCAAGGACATGCGGTCTACTATGAGAACCTTCCTTTCACCATGAACCGTAACGGACATGATGAGGAGGCGTGCTTTACCTTCTCATACTCTCCCGTACGTGATGAGAATGGTCTCGTAGGTGGTATGTTCTGCGCATGCCAGGAGACAACCGAGCAAGTTTTGGCTGAGAGGCATCGTGCAGCAGAGCTTACGCGCTTGCAGCACTTGTTCCAGCAGGCGCCAGGCATCATTGCTGTCCTTCGAGGCGAGAATCATATTTTCGATATCGCTAACGACGCCTACACGCAACTTGTCGGCCGGCGAGACATTCTTGGCAAACCCATACGTGAAGCGCTGCCTGAATTGGATGGCCAAGGCTTCTTCGAGCTGCTTGACAAGGTGTATGCCACAGGTCAGCCGTATTTCGGCAATGAAGTGTCGGTGCTTCTGCAGCGGCAGGCCGACAGTGGCCTTGAAGAGCGTTTCGTGAATTTCATCTACCAGCCGACGTTTGACTACCGAGGAAATGTCACCGGTATCTTTGTCGAAGGAAGTGACGTTACCCAAACAGTTAAAGTACACCGAGCGTTACAGAAGAGCGAGAGCGAGTTGCGTGCGGCCAGTCGGCGCAAGGACGAGTTCCTTGCAATGCTGGCACACGAATTGCGGAATCCACTTGCTCCAATCGCTACCGCGGCTTCATTGCTCAAAATTAGCTCTTCCAATGAAGCGCTTGTACGAAAGAGTAGCGACGTCATCACGCGACAAGTTGAGCACATGACTGAACTTGTCGACGACTTGCTTGACGTTTCGCGTGTGACTCGAGGACTTGTGACGCTGCAAGAAGAGCTGCTGAGCGTGTGCACCTTACTCGAGGGTGCTATAGAGCAGGTTCGTCCACTAATCGAAACTAAACGGCAAAACTTAGTTGTGCAACTTCCAGAGGTACATCTACTAGTAAAGGGGGACCGAACTCGTATGATTCAGGTCTTCTCGAACATCCTCAACAACGCCGCGAAATACACGCCAGAACATGGGCATATTCAAGTTAGTGTTGTTGCTGACGATGCACATGTCGAGGTAATTGTGCAAGATAATGGAACAGGCATAGCGCCAACTCTGCTACCCTACATTTTCAACTTGTTTACCCAAGCGGAGAGGTCCCCAGACCGTGCTCAGGGCGGCCTCGGGCTAGGACTTTCTCTTGTAAAAAGCTTACTTGAACTGCAGGGCGGGAAAGTCTCAGCCGATAGTGAAGGGATAGGCAAGGGAAGCCGATTTACCGTCAAGCTGCCGCGAGTAATATCTTCCGAATTATCATCAACTTGTATTATTTCAGACCGCTTGCCTCTGTTCTCTGTGGGGACGAAGGTTCTATTGGTTGAAGACAACAAAGACGCTGCAGAGACATTGCAGCTGTTGCTAGAGGCGACAGGTCATGAAGTGGTTATTGCTCACAGTGGGCAGGACGCCTTAAAACTGGCGCGCGACACGTCGCCGGCTGTTTTGTTCCTAGATATTGGTCTGCCAGGCATGGACGGCTATGAGTTAGCCGCTAAGTTGCGCGCTTTTCCAGAAACGGCTTCTTCTATTTTCGTTGCACTAACTGGTTATGGTCAAGCAGAAGATAGACTGCGTGCTAATAAAGCTGGATTTGACCACTTCTTGGTCAAACCTGTAATGCTAGCCGACGTCCTAGCAGTGTTCGCAAAATCGAAACATTAACGTTGTATTGTATTTCGGACGGTATCGAGCGCTTGGCTTAATCAGCTTCTGCGAATCGATAGATTTCTTTATGGCATTCTCAACAGACCCACAGCTTGGCAACGACGGCTTGTCTACAGTATCTCGAAAAATGCTCGAACTTCGAGAAACGGTTTTTGAAGAGTGGGAAGCTCGCGTTCGGGCTGAGCTGGATAAAGCAAGACCTCTGCCGCATCCAATTCTTATAGACACGTTGCCAGCGTTTTATGACAACATTGCGCAATCGTTGACGCCTGGCTATCCACGCATGATTGCTACAGAAGGTACCGATATAGCATCGCAGCATGGTGGAGAGCGTGCGCGTCTAACTGAATATGCTCATGAAAATCTAATAGATGAGTACCAGTTGCTGCGATGGGTGATATTTGACGTTTTATATCGTAAAGGCGTACAGCTCAGTCCCTCAGATGTTCTAACTATTAATTCATCGCTCGACATAGCAATTAAGGAAGCAGTAGGTGGATTCGCTGTGGTCGACAGAGCTTTACGCGAACGTTTTGCAGCAGCGCTGACCCATGACTTAAGGGGACCATTAGGCACGACATCTTCAGCACTCGAGCTCATATTGTCAGTCGAAGATTTTGCTAAAGCACGGGTATTTGCGGTTAAAGCGCTTGAAAATGTGCATCGAATGAGTGGAATGATTGATGAGTTGCTGCACACAATGGCATTCCACTCAGGTGAGAAAATATCGCTCCGTCTCTTGAGTTTTGATATTCGAAAGCTTATAAAAGAAGTTCAAGTTGAGCTAGCATTTCGAGATGAGCGTATTGTGCTTGTTGATGGCGCTCCGATTGTTGGGTGGTGGGATTGGAGCGTGATGAAGCGAGCATTGGAGAATATTTTAAGCAATGCGATTAAATATGGAAAGAAGCCGTCTCCCATTACTGTAAATGCAGTTGAAACCCATGGAAGGCTGGTATTGTCTGTCCATAATGAAGGAGCACCAATTCCGTCTGAGGAACAGGAAAACATTTTTCAAATGTTTCGTAGAGTAAAAAGTCAGCAGATTATACAACAGCAGGGATGGGGCATCGGTTTGCCGTATGTTCGTGCAGCAGCAGAAAGCCACGCTGGTAGCATTGTCTTGGATAGTACTATTGAACGAGGCACGACTTTTTCGATAGATATTCCTGTAGACTGCCGACCATTTTGCGAATCTAAAGGTTGAGCAATGGAAAATTTTTCGGGTACACGCATCTTGCTTGTCGAGCGAGACAATGATGTTCGTAACCTTTTCGAAATATTTTTGTTTGGGCAGGGCTATTCCGTTTGTACGGCAAAAGAGCCTAGCGAGGCATTTAGTATTATCAAACTAACGCCTCCGAATGTCGTATTTAGCTCCTTGGTTTTTCACGAGATGGATGGTTTTAAATTCTGCCAAAAACTAAGATTGATGCCTGAAATGAAATCTACATTAATTGTGGCACTTACGGGTTACTCTGAAACTAATGTGGAGCAAAAGGCTATCGATTCTGGTTTCGATAAATTTTTTTTGAAACCAATAAGTGTCCATGATATGGTTGAAGTAATAGAGCAGCATCGAAGCGGCCAGGCTTCTCACCGATTAATGCGAGCCTGAATGTCATGATTGGTTGTCTGACGTTAGTTAGCAGGCTTAGCTCAATATTTAGTCGAAACTGATAGGGCCGGCTGTGCATTAATTGCCTCTCAGACGGACCCAAGCTACCTTTGCTACAACAGATATTACAGTCCAGAATAACGCCGAAATACCCAGTTGAGGCCAAAGGATGTCGTCTAACCCTACCAACAAAGAAAGTGGGTCTCTAGCGATTGAACCCAGCGGCGACACTGCTTGACTATCCGCAATGAACGGTAGTGGAAAACCGTAGGCGAGTACTGAGCAGTACACTGGAAGGTCCACGTTACTGCATACCGCCGTAACGCTCCCGGGAACAGCTAACGAGAAGTACGTTAAGGCAACTGTGGCAATGCACAGAACAAGAACAGCTCGAAGGAAGGAAACTATTCGACTCACAAGCATTTCCTCCGATGCTGAGCAGAAGCGTTACTTGCTAGCGCGCCGAGTGGGACACCGGTAGCGTACAAGGGGCGGGGCGCTTAGCTCATCCGTTAAAGTTCGTCCGTCGCGCGACAGACGAAAATGCGCTGCGTGGACCCTAGTTTCTCCCTCCCCAGATAACTCAGCAAGGAGTGCAAGCTGGCGTCCACGCTTGATGACTGCATGTACCGGCCCAGAGCTTTCGTAATAAGTAATTTTATTGCTACGAATTTCTAGTACCGAGTCGTTGAGAGCCCTACCGCAGTCGGCAACACGCATGTTCCACTCGCCATGGAATTCACGTGGTACTTTCGTTTGTGTCTGCGCCGCGACTTTGCTGCTGACGACGGTCATCAAGAGTAACGTGAACGCTAGCTTCATTGAGCCTCCGAATGGTAGCTGAGCAGGATTGTTCTCATCCTAGCTTATTCAGCGCAGAGTGCTTGGACGCTTCAGCGCTACAGCCAGTCGTTGATGCGAGCAAGTAAGCGGAGAAGTTTCGCCAGGCCAAATGTCTAATTGACCGGCTCGCTGCATGGTTCCCACAGCAACATTCTGGTGACGGTTTCCCAGGAGGGCAAATACTGAAGTGACGCACTAGCACGATAAACTGTAGTTGTAGCAGGCCAGTTGCTTTACTCAGCCAGGGGAACCCCGATATCCTACGGACATGTCTATAAGCCTAAGTGTGCCGTGTACTTAGTACCTGCGCTCAACCACATCTCCCACGAGTTAGCGAACCATGAGTAACTGCCAGAGTGAAGTAAGCCGAATTCAGGCAGATAAGCAATCTTCAGTACAGCGCCTACTAGGACTCTCCCTCCTACGTCTCCAAGAGTATGAAGCACTGCTCAAGCAGATGCTTTTGAAGGGGCATATCTCGGGACCTCCTGCTGAGATACCCGAACTACTACAGAAGAAGAGCTCTTCACTTCAAAAGAAGATGATGGGGGAGCTTGTTGGAAACCTGACCAAGACATTCTTCGCGGTAGAGAACGCGAGCGACCTGGAGAGGACGGTTCCCGAGCCGGCTAACAACATCGCATGGGTAGAAGCCCATGCGCAGATTGTCTTTTCTCAAGAACGTTATGCTGTAGTGAAGCCGGCCTTGGAACAGCTCGTTTCCTTGCGCAACGAGTTGGTGCACCATTTCATACACAAGTTCGACTTAAATAGTCTTGAAGGTTGCACCAAAGCTGAAAGCTTCCTGCAGCAGAGTCATGCAAACATTGAAGAGAACTTGACTCTCTTGCGCACTTGGAACCAAAGCCTAGAAGAGATACAGGCGAAACTAGTATCCCTGTTGAGTGAACGTGAGTTCAAAGATGTTCTGGATGGAATTCATCCAGATAAGACAGTAGATTGGTCAAGAGCGGGCATCGTTCAAGGACTTCGCGACGCGGAAGATTGTCTCGCTAATAACAGCTGGACTGACTTAAGCGCAGCAATTCTTTGGATGTCAGAGAACGCGCCGGAGCAACGACCTAAGCGATACGGTTGCAGCAGTTGGCGCCAAGTTATCCATGAGTCAGGTCAGTTCGAGGTGCGCAAGCAAGCGCCTGCCGGCTTATTAGTGAACACTGCAGCACATCAGGCAATGTCGTTGTGGTATCGCAGTCGCCGACGTCTGGACGCCCATTAAGACTGGGTTACTATCGCGTGAGCGAGCAATTTTCTTACCTCATCGCCCTTGCATGCTGCAGCAGCCTTCAATACCCCATCAAGTTGCGTCGTTAGCGGTAGAGCGACCAGAAATCCCTGAGGTTCTCAATCTTGAGACTGGTGAGTATCTAACGCTCCAACAGGCGGTCGACGCGGACTTCAGTGATGTTATCCGACTGCGCGCAGAAATCAAGCTAGCTCAGTTAAAGAGCGAGCCGCTGTTCGTTTGCTCGGAGTGCAGCGTTCCAGTCAACCTCCTCATGCATCCAAGCTCCCGCTGCTTCTACTTTAAGCACATCTTGGAGGACGGGCGCTGCTCTGCAGTAACTAGAGGAAATCTGACCCAGAAAGAAATCAACGCCAGAAAATACAACGGCGCCAAAGAAAGCCGGCTGCACCAACGGATGAAGCAGCTTCTAGTAAGCTCTCTCCAGGCTGACTCGTGCTTTCACGGAATCGAAACAGAGGAACGCTGGACTGACACAGTAAACGGCCAATGGCGCAAGCCTGATGTGCGAGCTATTTACACTGACACCCAGGGGACGCAAATACCAGTAGTGTTCGAGGTACAGCTGTCGACTACGTTCCTTGACGTCATTGTCGAGCGACGCGAGTTCTACCTGCGTAACGGTGGATTGCTGTTCTGGGTTTTTGCAGACTTTCCGGATATCGGCCGGCGCCTTACTCAGGACGATGTCTTCTACAACAATAATCAGAATGCGTTCATCGTGAGCGACGAGACAAGGATTGCGTCTGACGAACTGTCTGAACTCTGCATGACATGTGTCTGGAGCGAGCCGCGGGAAGGCGATGCCGAGAGCCCTTTGCGGCGGAAGACTGTCTCATTTCGAGATTTGACCTTGGACTTGACCAAGCAGCGCGCGTACTACTTCGACTTCGAGCAAGCTCGCAATGACCTACATAATGCAGCCACGTTCAACCTGACCAAACTTCGTGAGCAATTTGAGCACGCATGGACAAGTCCCGACAGGAACAGTTCAGAGAGCGTGAGGATTTGGCAGCAGTTCTACGTTGGTCTTCGTAAGTGCGGCGTGCGCTTACGCAAATTCTCCGGGCCTCCGCCAAGTGCTTTAATAGACGCTTTGTACTCAGCGAAGTATGGGGAAGTGGTAGGTTGGCGTTACAAGAAATTTATCGAGGTAGCCCATCGCATTGCGAGTGGTCACCCGACTTTCCTTCCCATCTTTCGTCGCGCACTTCTAGCATATGACCGTGGACCGCAACTCGAGGCAGAAGACCGAAGCCACCGATGGGCCGACCGAGTGAAGAAGTATCGAGCTGCCATGAGGGTGGGCGACGCTAAGTATGCGGAAGACACCCAGCATGACGAGACACTCATGGTCCTGTTCCCAGAGCTTTTCGAGCCACCTTTATGAGTTCTCCGTGCTCAAAAGAGGCACGTTCGCCGAAGCGGGTTAAACCGCAGGTAGCACCACCGTAAATTTGCTTCCAGTCCCAACCCCTAAGCTTACGGCTGTCACCTCACCGCCATGTAGGTGGACCATTGTCTTAACTAGAGCTAAGCCAATGCCTAGACCACCTTGCGAACGGTCTGGTGTTCGTTGAGCTTGCGTAAAGAGCTCGAAAACATGCGGCAATAGGTCTGGTCCGATACCGATACCGTTATCCACCACCTCGATGCAGGCGCGGTCGGCCTGACGTGACACGCGCAGTACGATTTCTCCTCTTTCGGGTGTGTACTTTGCAGCATTGTTCAGCAGGTTCGTGATGATTTGAACGAGGCGTGTCCGGTCTCCCAGGACAATCAAGTCAGAGGAGCTGTTCTCCACAGTTAGGGAATGATTCTTAGCTTGAATCAGCGGACGCGCTTGTTCAACTGCGCTACTTATGACAACCTTGATATCAACAGGTTGTTTTTCGATTTGTACTAGGCCGCGTGTTACACGCGATGCGTCAAGCAAATCGTCTACGAGGGCCGTCATGTGCTTGACCTGCCTCGCAATGACCTCACTAGCGCGCGTGACCTTAGGGTCCCCATGAGCGATTAACTTCAGCATCTCAGCGGCTGTAGATATAGGGGCAAGCGGATTGCGGAGCTCATGCGCCAACATCGCGAGAAACTCGTCTTTGCGCCGACTAGCATCACGTAACTCGATTTCGGCTTCATACCGCTCCGTAACATCAACGGTAACTCCACGAATCCCGGTTGGGTTACCACGCATGTCGTACCGAACCCGCCCGCGGCTATCCACCCAAATTTGTTGACCAGTGTCTGGACGGATGAAACGGATAGTGATTTGGTAGCTACCTTCACCTGCAACCGCCTGTTCATGCGCCTGGCGTGTGAGCTCACGGTCGTCTGGGTGTATATACTGACCAACTGCTCCCATTGTCTCTGGTGTAATGCCTAGTACACTCAAGGTATTGTCCGAGTATTTCAGGTGACCAGTAGCTAGGTCCCAGTCCCAAACCACCATTTTCGCTGCATCCAAACCGTCTCTTAGCCGTTCCTCACTTTCCTGTTTTGCGGCTTCAGCTTCGACTGCTTCAGTAACGTCGTACCCTTGCGCAAAGATACCGATTGTGTTCCCTTCTCCATCGCGATAGGGTTCGTACACCAGGTCAATGTACCTTTGAATCAACGGACCATTCGGCACGCGCTGTAGCGCGATTGGCATTTTGTTCGTACGCCAAGGTTGCCCGGTCGTGTACACACTATGGAGGAACTCTTCAAAACCTTGGCCGGCTACTTCAGGAAGAGCCTTCCACACTGTCTTGCCAATAATGTCGCGATGACCGACCAGCTGATAGTAAGCACTGTTTGCAAGCTCGAAGACGTGCTTGGGTCCCATTAGCACAGCTACGAACCCTGGCGCCTGGTCAAAGAGGCTACGAAGATGCTCACGTTCGTTGTTCAGGATTCTGGATAACGCCTCATGCATCTGAGCTTGATTGAACGCACCCGCTTCAGACTGGCTAAAAGGCTTACTTTTAAGGACAGGAGTATTTGTTGCTTTATCAAACTGGTACAGACTAGTTACATCGATGGCGTTTTGAAACAGGAAGATTGGCTTGCCGGTGTCGTCCATTACGGGCGTGTGCACAGTACTCCAGAGCCGCTCTTCGAATACTGCTCCTGTTTTAGTCTCAACCGGAACCGAATACCTCAGGAAAGGAGTTGTGTCAGCCTCGCACTTTGACAGAGCTCTTGCAATCGATGCCTTGACCTCTGCCATATTCGTCGAATCCGGGTCGGCAGGATTCGGAGGAAACGCATCGAAGAGGTACTGTCCCACAATCTCTTCTTCGGTACGTTTCACTGAACGAAGGTAAGTTCCACTGGCGCCAATGATTATGAGGTTCGTATCCATCACGAGATACGGATATGGCGAACAACGAAAAAGAGCTTTATAGACCGACAGGTTCATCAGTTGCGTGGCAGGATTGTTGAGCAGGCAGGCCAGCGACGTTAAGTCATCCGGAGGAAGGTAGCACTGTACACGAAGCTACGTGTAACACGCGCGTTTGTTAGCACGAAAGCGCTAGAATGTCACGTTGTAAGCTCGGCACCAACATCGTTGACCTCATCAGGCGAGCTAGCTGAGCCGCTTCTTGCTGGCAGGCTCGAGAAATCAAGATAA
The DNA here is from genome assembly GCF_000735635.1 of Massilia sp. LC238. Lineage (NCBI taxonomy): Bacteria > Pseudomonadati > Pseudomonadota > Betaproteobacteria > Burkholderiales > Oxalobacteraceae > Massilia > Massilia sp. LC238. The sequence goes on from NZ_JNNN01000080.1 coordinate 167,755, forward strand.
TTTGATGAGCTGACAAATAACGGCATGCGAGAGCGTAAGTCGGCTATCTTAGCTTGTGCTAACGCTCAATGGTTAGCGCTAGAGTCAAACCTACAGGGCACGAATGCTAAAGCTGAATACCTGGACATTACGGTTTCGCATTACAGCACTAGTTGTTGTACTTAGCACTGTTTCTGCTTTTCTCGTTGCGCTCGCCAGTCTGAATCCAGTCGAATATCGGATGAAGGCAGTAGTTGGTAACGAAGTACAATCCCTTGTAGCCAGCGCAGCGAATTTGGTGGGGCGTGATATTCGAGCCAAAAGAGTCGTTCTCAAATCAATCGCTGAGCATTTGTCTCAGAATTTGAAAGATGGTCCAGGCTCAGTCGAAACATTTCTTCGAACGCATCGAGCGCTAAACGAAGAGTTCTTCAACGTTGTGATATTAAAACCTAATGGTGAGCTTATCGCTAACATGGAAGATGAGTACGGCATTGGAAGCACATTCGCAAACACCTATGATTTTTTCAAACAAACGGTAAGTAATCGAGCTAGCGTCGTTTCCGAACCATTTAATAGCCCAATGCATGGGGAACCAGCAGTTGTGATTACCCAGCCTGTCTTCGATGCACAAGGGCAAATGATTTTTGTCATAGTCGGAGGCATTGATTTACGCGACCCTCGACTGTTGAGCCAGCTTAACGCAGTCAAGCCAGGAAAAACAGGTTACTTTTTTATATTAGATGCTAAAGGAAACATTCTACAGCACCCTAATAAGAAAAGGATTCTTGCAAATGTTTTTGCAGAGCCGGGTGGACCGACTCCAACCACTGCAGCGGCACTCAGAGGTTTCGAAGGATGGCGTGAAGGAACTTCTAAAGACGGGCGCCGGGCCATTATCGCGTACAAGCGCATTAATGAAGTTAACTGGATTATGGGCAGTGTATACCCCACAGCAGAGGCTTTTGCTGGGCTATCGGAAGCACGAGCAAACATATGGTTGGCATCCGCTGTCGTTGCTACAGCAGCTACTATCCTTGGTCTTCTGGCAGCCCAGCGCTTCCTAACTCCCCTTACGCAACTTAGGCAGAACGTGGGACGCATCACAGAGGGCAGTGCTGAGATAGACGTACTAGATATTGCTCGCAAGGATGAGGTTGGCGACCTTAGCAGAGCATTTTTCGCGTTGTCGCAGCAACGAGCAACGGCCGAGGGGAAACTTTCCGAGCTTGCGCTTACCGACCCACTGACCGGCATCGGCAACCGACGTAAGTTTGAGATGGTCACCGCTAAGTCTCTGTCAGCCAGTGAGCGGAGTTCCCAGCCGTTGATGTTAGCCTATCTAGATGTCGATAACTTCAAACAAATCAATGATAAGTATGGACACGGCATTGGAGACCAAGTGCTCATTGAGTTCGCTAAGCGGCTTACAACTGCAGTGAGAGCTTCGGATACCGTAGTCCGTCTTGCGGGCGATGAGTTTGTAATTCTGTACGACACAATGGCCGAGGGAGCAAGGTCGGCGGACTTTGCAAACCGTGTTTTGGAAAATATTCGACTACCATTCGAGGTCGGCGACGCAGTACTAAGCGTGACCACTAGCATTGGATTAGCGTTTCACGCTGGTGGCGCAACTACGATATCAGACCTACTGCGTCTTGCTGACGAGGCGCTCTACATTGCGAAGCGTAATGGCCGCAATACATTCGCCGTTCGAAGCACATCCGGGAACCTTCCCATCCATAAGCAAGTGCCCAGGCTAAGTGAAGTAGATGAGTCCGTCAGGTCGGAGACAATCCGCTTTATCAAGAGATAGATGAGGTTGGCGTAATCGCATCACGCCGATAAGCTCCAGTGGGTGTCACTGGTCTTAGTGTCCTGCAACGGCAGCCTTCCTTGCATAAAACGTAGAGACTTCATCAATCTCTTGTGCGGTCATGAGTCGGGCGACGTTTCGCATCTGCTGCTGTGGGTCATTGCGACGATGTCCCTGCTTGAAGGCTTCTAACTGTACAACAAGATACTGTTTCGGCATCCCTTCAAGCCACGGCGCTCCAAGCTTCTGGTCAGTGCCACCATGGCATGAGATGCATGGGGCGATGTTACGCATTGGGTCTCCAACTCGAACCAGAGCAGGCAGCGACTCATCGTAAGTAGTCGGTGCCGTTCTCGCTTTGGGCAAGCTCGCGTAGTAAGCTCCTAGGTCAGCAATGTCCTGGTCGCTAAGTCCTTTTGCCAGAGCGACCATGAGCGTATGCTGCCTATGTCCATTTTTGTAGTCGAGAAGTTGCTTTTGCACGACCTCTGGATATTGTCCAGCCAAATTAGGTGCGTCAGACCTGCTCATGCCCTGGGCGCCATGGCACATTGTGCAGCTCAACGCGAGCGTCGCGCCCCGGCCAATTGACGCAGAAGAAGTTTGCTTTGCCATTGCTGGAACCAGTACAACATTCGTAGAGACGACGGCTTCCTTCTGATTCCCTTCTTCAATCCATTTGCTCGGCACACCTGCTGCGCGGCAGATACTGTCCCAGAGCCCCTGCGCCCGGAAGTCAGCCTGGGCTGATGGCAACCAACCAAAACCGATGAGTATAGATAGGACCGTAACGACCACCAAGGCTACAACGCTTACCCAGGTCCATCGATTCGACCGAGAAAAGAAGCCGTGTTCCCGCATCACCGTTCTCCAACTGGAATGATTGGTACCGAAGCGTCTGGCATGAGGGCCAGCTGTACGATAGGGTATCCGTAGTTGACTACTGTAAGAGCAATCATCATCGCAACCCATAAGCCCATCTTGTTGAGTACAGCAGGAGGCCTTGTAGGATGAACTGGCTTAGCGAATACAAACTCCGGAACAGTGGCAGCCTGCGGCTTAGCGCGCGCGAGTATGAACAAGAACATGGCCGCGGAGATGACGAGGAGTAGGCCTCCGAAGGTTGAGATTGTCACGGTTATAGCTTGGGGCTCCAACGCAGGGTGCGTGTAGTCGTAATAAGCCATCCTGCGTGGCGCGCCATAGAGGCCGACGAGGTGCCAGGGCATCGTGAGAATCATCATGCCGATGAACCAGAGCCATAGCTGTGTTCTGATGAGTTTTGTTGGCAGCGGGTTTGAAGAGCGCAACTGGGGCCAGAGTTCGTACGCCACCATGAAGTACATGATTACGATAGCTCCGCCAAAAATCAGGTGGAAGTGGCCCGTCACCCACTGGGTATTGTGGATGGATTCATTGAGTTGATAGCTCATGTTGATGATGCCGCCGGCGCCACCGAAGCCAAGCATGATGAACGCGAAGGTCACTGCGAGCATCATCGGGTTATCCCAAGGGAGAGCCTTCACCCAGCCAAACGGGCCTTTACCTCCGCGCAGACGTCCAACTACCTCTGCAGACGCCACAATTGTGAAGACCGTGAGAAGTGTGGGTATCGACACCATAGCGGTCATCGCCGCGTGCACGAACTTGAAGCCGGCGCCAACTTGCGGGTCAGCGAAAAGATGGTGGATACCGATAGGCATCGAGAACACCAGGAAGAGCGCGAAGGCGACGCGCCCCATCGTATCGCTGTAGAGCCGACCACCGATTGCTCTGGGAAAGAGTGTATAGAAAGCGATGTACGCAGGCATGAGCCAGAAGTACACGATAGCGTGTAGTGTCCAGGAGAAGAACACACGAGCCAGGCCAGCGTTAATAGTGTCAGTAAATCCGAGCGATGCCGGCAGGATTAGGACCAGAATTTCAATCGCGGCGCCAACCGACGTCCACGCCCAGAGATACGCGCCTGCCACGTTACCGTACATGGCCAACGGCACAGTAGCGTCAGGATTCGCTTTCTTCCAGGCATACAGGTTCACTGACATTAGCGCGACCCAAATCCATGAGCCGACAACCACCAAGACGACGCCTAGGTAGTAGAACGAGCTACCAATCATCGGCGGATAAAAGGTGTACAGGATTGACGACTTGCCCAACGCGGTCGTTGTCGCTGCCATCAAGGTACCAGCAATAACCAGCCAGAAGCCCGCCCATGCCCAACGCAGACCAATCAACGGCCGCTTCAGGGCGAGCTCGCTTATCGCGTAGCCAAAGCCCATCGCAACTAGGGTCGGCAAGACGTAACCCATAACAGTGCCATGTCCGGTTACAGAGCGGTAGTAGTACTCCGGATTGTTCACCCAAGGGGACAGCGGACTACGAACGTACATCTGCCACTCGCCCAAGAGCACAGCCGCAAAAAAGGCGATGAACGCGACCCAGAAATGCGCTAACACTAGTCTCTTAGCGAGGTACACAGCTCAACCTTTCTGCCGACTTTGCTTTGGCGAAGAACTCTTCAGGAGAAATAACTTGAACTTTGGCCCACATAGCTTCATGCCCGGTACCACAGTACTCATGGCAGGGCATCAACTGTTCGCCTACTTTGGGAAACGAAGTGGTGAAGGTTGATACAAAGCCTGGTATTAGCATCGTGTTTGCATTGGTCTGCCCTACGACGAAGCCATGGATTGCGTCTGTACTCGTACCGCGGAAGGTGACCTTAATTCCTGCTGGAACGACAATGCACTGGGGTGCAAAGGAGTACTGCTGCGCAATGAGCCTGACGATGACACGTCCGTCCTTCTCAATGGAGGTGCCTAGGTTGTTCTCGACGAATTCACCCTTCAAATGAAGAGTTTTCACATCAACTGTCTCTACACGTGAAGGGGGCATTGAAGCCCAATGAACGCCCGTGAACACCATCATTGCTATGAGCGACCCAATGATTAGCAGAACGATGATGGCCCAGCGATGTTCTGCTGCGTTAGCAACAGCTTCAGACACGTGATGCTTATCACCGTGCGGGTCAGTCGGATTGGATGGCGTCATTGCACTGTGCCCCGGGGTAGATACACAACGAAGTAGAAGATGAAGAACATCGCGACGACTAAGGCTGTCGCAACTCCCGCAACTGCGAAGGCGCCAGAGGGGCCGCGACTAACAATCTCATCAATTCTCTTCTCTAGCTCGAGGTCGTTCTCTTCGGATGTAGGCATGATTGTTCCTCATTCGGGGAGCAAAGTACGCAATTCATTTACCTGCTTCGCATTCACGGGGGTACCGCTGTTACCCCAGGCAACACGGATATACGTTGTCACGGCCGCGACTTCTTCGTCGTTCAAAATATGAGAAAACGGCGGCATGCCATGTGGGCGGGGGTTCTTCTTCGTGCCTGGCGGGTAGCCCCCGTTTAGGACCATACGAATTGCGTTGACGGGGGACTCCATCGTGATGGACTGGTTGTTCGCCAGCAGCGGGTAGTGAGGAGGCTGGCCGCGCCCTTCGTCACCATGGCACATCGCACATTGGGCTACATACACCTTCCTACCCAACTCCATGGTCTCAGGATTGACAAGGCGTGCTTGACTTGTTGGAGGTGGCGAGTTGTCCTTCTGAGGTAGCGATTTCAAGTACACCGCCATTGCTTTCGCATCCTCATCCGTCATGTACTGAAGACTGTTGAAGACGACCTCGGCCATCGGGCCATAGACGGTACCACGGTGAGAAACCCCAGCTTGTAAAAGGTCAGTAATCTCTTTGATGGACCAGTTGCCGAGACCTGCCTCTCTATTGGAGGTGAGGGAAGGGGCATACCAGTTCTGGTTCGGAATCATACCGCCTTCAAACGCCTTCGCCTCCGACGAGCCACCAAGAGCATTCACGGCGGTATGGCACATCGAACAGTGACCAAGCCCCTTAACTAGATAGGCGCCACGGTTCCACTCGACAGTCTGCTTGGGGTCTGGCTTGAACTCTTCTTCTTTGAAGTACAGGCTACGCCAACCGATAAGGAGGTCACGGTTGTTGTAAGGGAAGCGAAGTTCGTGTTCGCGGTTCTTCTTCTTAACTGGATTGATTGACATCAGATACGCATAGATGGCATCCGAGTCTTCTCGTGTGACCTGCGTATAGGAAGGATATGGCATGGCAGGGTACATAAGCTCGCCGCTACGCGTAACCCCTTGGTGCATCATTCGATAAAACTCGTCGGCGGTGTAGAGGCCAATACCTGTCTCATCGTCAGGTGTAATGTTAGGAACGTAGAGTGCTCCGAACGGTGTGGGCATCGCTCTACCGCCGGCGAAAGGGGCGCCGTTGGGCTCGGTGTGACACGCGATGCAATCTCCGAGTCGAGCTAAGTACTCGCCTTTGTTGATGAGCTGAGTAGAGGCATCAAGCTGAGCCGCAGCATTGTTAGCCGTAGCCTTGTTTTCAGGCAGGGTGCCAGGTCGAAGGAAGTAGAGGGCACCGGCCGCTGAGAGGCCAATAGCGCCTACTATGAGAGCGATTCGAGCACTTTTACGCATAGACACCTACCGTTGGCTGCCACAAGCAAATGGCATTCGAACTAAGTTAGAGGGTTCCGGTGACGCGGCTGTCGGAGGCGTTTGGTATGCCAGGTAAGCCGAGACAGCGGCGATGTCCTCATCGGTAAGCCTGTTCGCAATACGCTTCATGCAGTCAGGGTCTGCAGCCTTGCGCTCTCCAACTTTCCACCGAGTCAGCTGGCCGGCAATATAGGCTGACCGCAAGCCAGCCAAACCGGGGATGCCTGGCTCCATCCCCATAAGGCTTTTTCCATGACATGCAACGCATGCAGGAATGCCTTTGCTAGCATCACCATTGACTACTAATGCCTGCCCCCGGTCGAAGGCCGTCTTCCCAATAGTGGGACGTTCCTGAGGAGGATAAGGAGGCCGTTGAGCTGCAAAATGCTCAGCCATTTCCTTGAGATAAGCATCCGGAAGATACATCACCAGATAGTTCATCGGTGGATAGTGGCGAGTGCCGTTACGGAACGCGATGAGTTGGTTGTAGAGATATCCAGCCGGCTTGCCAGCAATACGCGGAAAGTATCCGTTCCCGGTACCTTGGCCCTGTTGACCGTGACAGGTCACACAACCTTGCACACGTGCTTCGATTGAGTCGAGCTTCTTAAACGCAGGGATAGCATCAGACCCAGGTGTTTGTGCCTGTACAGCTAACGCTGTGCTTAAGAAAATTACTCCAATACAGCTCTTCGCAACAAATTCCATAAATATGCTCGCAGTCTCGCACTAGAACCGGGTTCATGTGCCGAATATCTTTTCCCAATTTGACGATTTCGACGACTCGTCTAAGAGGGCATAGAGAAAGTGATGCAATATCGTTACGTCTGTCGATGTAAGTATATCAAGGCTTAACTAGCGCACGATTGGCTGGTCAACAGCGGTGCGAATCGATGATGAGAGAAGTGGAACAATTATTTCAACAGTGCAAGAATCGTTCCCGGATTTGGCACCGATAGCGGCTTGGTAACTTTAAAATACACGGTTAGAAGTTAGCAGCGCTGAAGATGCAGGTAATTAAAACGGCGCAGCGATACAATTCTGCGGGTTTTGAACCGAGAAAAATAAATCCGTGGTATTGAGTGAATTTCGAAGGATATAAGCCTTCTCGGAGATTAGTGTGGCTACTCAACCACAAACTAAGTTTCGTGAGCGCGGCAGTCCAAAGGCATGGTGATTCTAAAGGTAGTCCCATTTTCTGGCGTACTCACTACCGAAACATTTCCGCCATGGCTTTCCGTAACTAATCGAACGAATGGAAGACCTAGGCCCCATCCTCTTACGTTGACTTCCTCGAAACGATGGAATGTGCTGAAAAGAAGATGCCGGTCTTCGGCCGGAACAGGAGTGCCTTCATTATGAACTTCTATAACAACCCCTTCATCGCCGCTTCCAATAAGCACACTTATTGGTGTATTCGGTTGGCCATATTTCTGTGCATTTGAAATTAAATTCTCAAAAACGCGCTTTATTGAGGTGCTGCACCAATATCCCACTACAGGGGCGCCGTTAATTATAATGGGCCTATTTGGCATTATCATGTCATCGCAGACTTCGTTTGCTAGAGCCATCATGTCAAACTGAACTATTCTCAAGCGTAACTTTTTACGTCCTTTGAGAAATGCTGCGTCCAGCAATGTTTGAATCATCGCGTCTAATTCAGCTAGCTTTTTCCGGATGCGCTGAGCGTATTCCGTTACGGATGAGTTATCAGATTTTTTCTCAATCAACTGAGCAGATACGTTTGCGATATTCAAAGGGTTCCTGAGGTCATGCGAGAGTGATGTAATGAAAGTCTCGGCAATTTCCTTCTGGGCTACGAAAAAGCAATTTATCGCGTCTAGTGTTGCCGCGTCAAATGAACGGCAAATAATAGAACGATGACGGGAATCGAGAGTTATGTTATAGAGCTCTGCTGTCTCAAATAGAGCTTGACGAAGTAACTGGATTTCTTTGACGACGTCGCTGGGGCCATATTGAGTTAAAGTTGCGCGCTCACGTCCATGCTGGAAACTTGAGCCGTGCCCAGGTGATGAGGCCGTATACGGTGAATCGTTTATAAGCGCAAGTGCTATGTCGTCGTAAAATCTAATTAGCCCGTTGACTAGAGCTTGACTATCAAGGTCTTTAGTTTCAAGAATTGCTGCTCTAATAGAAAGTTCCCATCGACTGAATACCGAATCCCGCAAATTTCGTATCCGTTCAGCTACGTTCTTTGGCTGAGGCGCTGTATCTATGCTATCTGGGGTAACCATGCAAGAGCTCCAAACATTGCAGTTCGAACACAGATAAACAAGCTTACCAACAAGTAAAAAGAATAGTACGCCTATTGTACTAAGAGGTAACGTTTTCTTTATAGAACTTTTTGACTTTACTAAAGAGGAAACTATGAACTAGCCGCACTTCCCTCTTGAAACTAAAATTACTGATTGTCAAGATTCCTAAAACACGGCAGAGTTACAACTTCATTACCTGACCAGAGAAGAGATGCTTCAGTTATTCTACAAAGTTGTCGACCGTGGGATAGAGTGGATTTTTCGCCCCCGTTCGCTAGGCCTACAGTTGCTCAAGTACGGAGCGCTCATCCTCATCACTACGCTCGGCGCCGACATCGTTTTTGGAGCGGAGTATCAAAGCCCTGACTCGTCAGTCAAGGTGCACGTGGGCACTTCAGGAGGGCTGCCATCTTTGGCTGTCAACGGCGCTTACGCTATAGGTGCTTTTCTCGTTTTTCTCGGAAGCGGTCTGCTCATACGCGAACTTGCCCGAGACATCAAGAAGGAGCGGCGTCAACTATTAATTGTGGTCGAGCTCAAGGGGCTCTACGGCGCTCCTGATACGCCTGCGAAGAATGCCATCATGCGCGACTTCCTGGGACAGCGGCAGTCCATAGTTCTTGATTTCCGTCCACAGCGGAACGGAGAGCTAGTTGATAGGCATCTAGTTGCGCAGAAGCTCAATGGTTTGATGACAACCATTGAGGCACTCTCAGCTGGTAGGGACTCTGCGGACGTGTTTTTAGCAATCGGTGGGCTAGCTGCCGTACCTTCGCTATTTGCGGCCGGTGTGCTGATGGATGATGCGGCCAACGTAGAAATCTTCGACTGGAACCGAAACCTAAAAGCTTGGGGTCTGCCCAAAGGGCTTGATGACGGCAAGCGCCTATGTGCGTTCGATATGTCGAGCCTGCCCGTGTCGATAGGCGAAGTTGTCTTGGTCGTAGCGTGTTCTTACCATGTAGATGGAGGGGATTTGGCCGAAACCTTCCCCCGGTATCCGGTAGTACGCTTGGATGCAGAAGAGCACCTGGCTGACCGCTTTTGGTCAGAGGAGAAGCAAGCAGCTTTCGTAACTGCGTTTAGGGACGCCGTACAGCAGTTGATGAATGTAGGGGCGAAGCGCATTCACCTCGTCCTTGCCGCTCCAGCAAGTCTAGCGATACGCATGGGAATGGCGTATGACCGACGACTACATCCTAACCTTATCGTCTACCAATATGAGCGTTCACTAGAGCCGGCTTACCCTTGGGGCTTAGCTATCCCATCTGATGGTCAACAGCAAATTTCGGTAGTCGAGGCAGGCAGGTAGTCGGTGCCGAAGACAATAGGCTCCAGGTGTTGTTTGCAGCTTATGCAGGCGAGTCCGACATTGCACTGTCCAGGATGTGGTAGCTGGATTTCGGCTACCAATCAAGAAGCGGGCATCGCTTGGTACACGCTACACATCCGCTTGAAGCTGAGTCTTCCCTCAATACTCCATAGACACCGAGAACGCCCAATGGCATACCCTACGTCATCTTCTGAAATAGCGTATTAAACACGCGGCAGTTCTCTGATGGCCCCGCTTTGGCTTTTCGTCCAGACTCGGATGCAGTCGGTTCCGACGATAGGAAAGTACAGGCGGTCACCATGGTAGACATGGTTTGCAACAGCATCCTCCCAGTCATGACGGTCCACACTGCTAGGCAAAGGGTCTTTCTCCGGGTGAGTGTGCCAGAGCCCAAGGTAAGCAAGAGTAGAGTTCGATAGCTTCCACTTTTCCTGCGCCAACTGATGATGGTTTGATGACCGGAAGAACGCAAACCGCGAGCGCCTATCTCTGCACTGTGGAGTGGTCACCTCGTCAACGACCACATCGTTTGACTCCAGCAAATAGCGACCGAGCAGGACACCGCCGGCTTCCCGTTGGTACCAAGAGCGCTGAGCAAAAGCGAGCATCTGAGCAACCGCTTCAGCAGTGAAGATGTAAGCGTCATCCCAGCACCGTCTTGAGCACCGGTAGCAAAAACGAGATGATGCTTGCTACACCGCTGGGAAGCGGAGTTCAGCCGGCCAGCTTGGCGGCACAGTTCCAGGGCAGGAAGTCGTCGAC